>NZ_JBEAHA010000038.1:0-135747 GCF_040061975.1 Klebsiella sp. GG_Kp146 | reverse complement strand
GTGGCGGCTGCGCCTTACCGGGCCTACGGGCAGTCTCTCCTCGCTCCGTAACGATTCAGGCCGGGCAAGCGCTGCGCCGCCCGGCAATGGGCAGCCGGGCTTAGCTGCCGCGGTAGGTCGACCACCCGCCCGGGGCTATCAAAAACGGCAGATGGAAATGGTCATCTGTCGCCTCGCCAATGACAAAATCAATCTGCGCCCGGGTAAAAACGCTCTCGCGCCCGACGCGGGCAAACCACGCCCCCGTTTCCGCGGTTAAGCAGTAGCGCCCCGCCGGCAGCGGCGCGGCGCTGAAGGCGGCGATACGCCCCTGGGCGTTCGTCACCAGGTTCGCCAGCGTCTCGCCCTCCCGGCTCAGGCTGACCGTCACGCCTTCCGCCGGCGTGCCGGTGGAAATATCCAGAATATGGGTGCTCAGGGTACTCATTCGCCAATCGCTCCTTCCAGTCTTAACATCGTAATTTCCCGCAGCTGGGCAAGCGCCTCAGCCACTTCTTCGTCGGCGGTATGCTGCAGTCGGCGCGTCAGCGCCTGCAGCATCTCTTCGCCGCTGCGCCCTTTGGCGCGGATTAAAAACACCCGGCCAAAACGAGCCTCGTAGCGGGCATTCCCCTCCCGCAGGGCCTGCGCCAGCTTTTCATTATCGCTGTCCACCGCCGACTGCTCCTGGCGCGACATCGTCGCATGCGCCTGGCTGCCGGTCGGTTTTTCGCCGATCCGCGGATGGGCGCTGAGCGCCGCGTTCAGATCGTTCTCCCCCCAGTCGGCCATCGCTTCCCGGGCGACCTGCAGCAGCGCTTCACGGCAGGCGAAGGGTCGCAAGCTCACCAGCGTATCGCTCCAGGCCGGGATCGCCACGCAGGGGGCCAGCAGTGCCACTGCCTCATCATGACTCAGACGGTTAAACTGTCTCAGCGCGATCATCCTGACTCCTTATCGTTTTCATCGCCGCCTGCTCCTGCGGCAGAACAAGGTTCAGCGCTATCGCCACCAGCCCACCGCTGGTGGCCGCCGAACCGAACAGATCGCCGACCATCGGCGGAAAATGGCTGAGAAACGCCGGCACCGACTCCACGCCAAGGCCCGCGCCAAACGCCAGACCAACGATCAGCACATCGCGTCGGGTGAGCGGGTTCTGGGTAATGATCCGGATCCCGGCCGCTACCACACAGCCAAACATCACCATCGTGGCGCCCCCCAGCACCGGCGCCGGGATCTGCCGCAGCAGTTCGCCCACCGGCGGGAACAGCCCAAGCAGGATCAGAATCACGCCAATGTAGCGCCCGACATAGCGGCTGGCCACCCCGGTCATCTGGATCACGCCGTTGTTCTGCGCGAAAGTCGTGTTCGGAAAGGCGCTGAGCATCGCGGCCACCATGCAGCTGACGCCGTCCGCCAGGATACCGCCCTTCAACCGGTTGCGGAAAGCGCGATCGTCAACAGACTGTTGCGAAATCAGCGAGTTGGCCGTCAGATCGCCCACCGCCTCCAGAATACAGACCAGCGACACCAGCGCCACCGGCAGAAAAATCGCGCTGTTAAACTGAAAGCCGAACGGAAACAGCGTCGGCAGGCGAAACAGGGTGTCGCCCAGGCTGTGAAGGTGGAACTGACCGCTCAGCCCTGCCGCCACACAGCCCACGGCAATGCCCACCACCACCGAGGAGAGCCGCAGCCAGCGGTTTTTGGCGCAGCTCAGCAGGACGATAACGCCAAGGGTACCCGCCCCGAGCGCGATATTGCTCATGCTGGCGAAATCCTGCGCCTTTTCGCCACCGCACCAGTTAATAACGCTGACCTTGATCAGGCTGATGCCGATCAGCGCAATCACGCTGCCGGTAATGATGGGAGTAAAGATTTTCTTCAGCGGTTCAATAAAGCGGCTGACAATCACCGGCACCAGGGCGGCGACAAAGTTAACGCCAAACAGCATCGCCATAATATCCTGCGGCCCGCCGCCCTGCGCTTTCACCCACATCCCTCCGGCTACCGCCACGCCAAGAAAGGCGAAGCTGGTGCCCTGCATGCAGATCATCCCGGCGCCAATGCCCCAGACCCGGTTGGACTGCAGAAAGGTACCGATACCCGAGGCCAGCAGCGACATACTGATGAGATACGGCAGCCAGTCGCCAAGTCCGAGGGTGGCGCCGATAATCAGCGGCGGCGTGATGATCCCCACCAGACCCGCCAGCACATGCTGGAGAGCGCTAAAAAAGGCCGCAAGCGGTGGGATCCGCTGTTCAAGGCCGTAAAGCAGGCCGCTGTGATGTTCGTCAGACATGGTGTTATCCCGTAGCAAAGAGAAGTGCAAGAGCTTCTGCACAAAGCAGGCCAGAGACGACCAAAGCGAACGAATAAATTTATTAATACTTTAAAATCATTAAGTTAAATCACTCCAGCCATGCCTCGCTCCCCACCGCTGCTGAACAAGGATGCTGAAACGATAGATTCTTAATGCAACATACAGAAACTTTTGATTCATAAAAAGGCAACCAATGCGTCACATTGCACCGACCTGGTGCGTCATGACCTATCGCTGTGCCTCAGGCCGGCGGTTTTCCTCCCTCCGGCGAACTGGTACGCAAATTGCTGTAGTCAGTCACAACATCGGGAGAAGGAGAAAAAAATGAAAGCAATCGTGATTGGCGCCGGCATCGGCGGCTTAAGTGCGGCAGTGGCGCTCAAACAGTCGGGGATCGACTGCGAAGTCTATGAAGCGGTGAAAGAGATCAAACCGGTCGGCGCGGCGATTTCCGTGTGGCCCAACGGCGTGAAGTGCATGGCCCACCTCGGCATGGGCGATATCATGGAAACCTTCGGCGGACCGCTGCGCCGTATGGCGTATCGCGATTTCCGCAGCGGCGAGAACATGACCCAGTTCAGCCTCGCGCCGCTGATCGAACGTACCGGCAGCCGCCCCTGCCCGGTCTCCCGCGCAGAGCTGCAGCGGGAAATGCTGGATTACTGGGGACGGGAAAGCGTGCAGTTCGGCAAACGCGTCACCCGCTGTGAAGAAAACGCCGACGGCGTGACGGTGTGGTTTACCGACGGCAGCAGCGCCAGCGGCGATCTGCTGATTGCCGCCGACGGCAGCCATTCCGCGCTGCGTCCGTGGGTGCTCGGCTTTACCCCGCAGCGCCGCTACGCCGGCTACGTCAACTGGAACGGTCTGGTGGAAATAGATGAAACGCTGGCGCCCGGCGATCAGTGGACCACCTTTGTCGGCGAAGGCAAGCGCGTCTCGCTGATGCCGGTCTCCGCCGGCCGGTTCTACTTTTTCTTTGATGTGCCGCTGCCGGCGGGTCTGGCGGAGGATCGTGACACCCTGCGCGCTGACCTTAGCCGCTACTTTGCCGGCTGGGCGCCGCCGGTGCAGAAGCTGATCGCCGCCCTCGACCCGCAGACCACCAACCGTATTGAAATCCACGATATCGAACCATTCAGCCGCCTGGTGCGCGGTCGCGTCGCGCTGCTGGGCGACGCCGGACACAGCACCACCCCGGATATTGGCCAGGGGGGATGCGCGGCGATGGAAGATGCGGTGGTGCTGGGCGCCGTTTTCCGCCAGACCCGCGATATTGCGACCGCCCTGCGCGAGTATGAAGCCCAGCGCTGCGACCGGGTCCGCGATCTGGTACTGAAGGCGCGCAAGCGCTGCGATATCACCCACGGAAAGGATATGCAGCTCACTGAAGCCTGGTACCAGGAGCTGCGGGAGGAGACCGGCGAGCGGATTATCAACGGCATGTGCGATACCATCCTCAGCGGGCCGCTGGGCTGACGGTCGCCATGGATTCAATCACCGCGCTCAGCGTCTGAATGGCCATCTGCGCAGGACGCGATAGCTGACGCGAAGGCGCGGTGCACAGCGCCAGAGTCAGCGGCCGCAGCAGCGTACTGCGCAGCGGGATAAAGGCCAGCTGTCCGCGCTGAACCTCGTCCAGCACGTCGAGCAGGCTGAGGAGCGTCACGCCGCTGCCGCGCAGCACCAGCGACTTAATGAGCCGGATATCATTGCAGCTGATGGTATTCTCCGGCGCAAAGTCATGGTGGCGATAGAGAAGCGCCACCCGCTCATGAACGATCAGCGGCGCGCCGGGCACGATGTGCCGCTCGAGGCTGAGCTCGCCCAAAGACAGAGCCCTCGCCCCCGCCAGGGGGTGGTCCGGGCGCATCACAATCCCCACCTCCAGTTCGGCAAAGGCCAGCACGCTGAGTCCGGCCTGCCCCTGCGGATCGAGGATCAGACCGACGTCCAGATCCGCCTGACGCACTTTCTGGCTGACGGTGTGGCTGTCGGCCACCTGCAGATCCAGCTCCAGCCACGGCCAGCTGGCGATAATCTCCGCCAGCGCGGCGGCGAAGCCACCTTCCGCCAGCGCCTGCACCATACCGACGCTAACGCTCCCGCGCTTCATCCCCTGCAGCTCATCAAATTTCTGCCGGGTCTGGCGAAACTCCTTCTGCCAGCGCAGCAGATTGTCATACAGCAGTTCGCCCGCGGTGGTCATCCGCAGTCCCTCCGGCAGCCGCTCGAACAGCGGTGTCCCGAAGGTCTCCTCGGCCTGCAGGATCTGGCGGTTAATCGCCGAGGCGGAGATATGCAGCTGCTCGGCGGCCCGGCGCAGACTGCCGCAGCGGGCCACGGCGATGAAATAGTGGGCGAAACGGGAAAATGGACTCATGGCGACCCTGTACTCTTTTTTGCAACAGCAGAGTGAATTAATGGTGATGGATGTGAACACCCTAATATGACAACAATAATCTCACAACAATAAAACAATCACCGATGTGAGCAGGAAGAGAAACCATGAAGACAACCACCCCCACGCCCCCCGCCCATTGCACCTTTGATCCAGAGGACTGGCTGCGGCTGGCCCGCTGCTGGCACCCGGTGGCCCGCGCCTGCGATATTGGCGGCGCCCCGGTTAAAGCCACCCTGCTGGACGAACAGCTGGTTATCTATCGCATTAAAGGTCAGGTGGTGGTCGCCCGCGACGTCTGCCCGCACCGCGGCGTCCCGCTGACCCTGGGGTTTCATGAAGAAGAAGGCATCGTCTGCCCCTATCATGGCCTGCGCTTTGGCGAGGATGGCCGCTGCAACCGCATCCCCTCCAGTCCGGGGCAACCCATTCCAGCCAAACTGCATCTCACCAGCTTCGCCGTGGAGGAGCGCTACGGGCTGATCTGGACCTGTCTGGCCTGCGATCCGGACAATCCGCCGCCGTTACCGACCATGCCGCACTGGGACGACGCCGGCTTTCAGCAAATCAACTGCCCGGCCTTCGAGGTGAAGGGCTTTGCCGGCCGCCAGGTCGAAGGCTTTCTCGATGTCGCCCACTTTGCGTGGATCCACACTGATACCTTCGCCGACCCGGACAATCAGCAGGTGCCGGACTACACCCCGCAGGAGACACCGTTCGGCTTTGTTGCCGACTACTGGAGCTCGGTGGGCAATTACCCGGCCAGCTCCGATTTCCGCGCGCCGGAAGGGTTCCAGTGGCTGCGTCACTTTGAAATGCATCTGCCCTTCACCGCCACGCTGACCATCCATTTCCCTGCCGATGCGAAGCTGGTGATCATGAACGCCGCCTCGCCGGTGTCGTCGCGCGTGACGCGGATGTTCGCCCCTATCGCCCGCAATTTTGACCTGCATGTGCCGGTGGAAGACGTTCATGCGTTCAACCTGCGGGTGTTTGAGGAGGATCGCCTGATGGTTGAGACCCAGCGCCCGGAGCGGCTGCCGCTGGATCTGACCCTGGAGGCGCATATTCCGGCAGACCGCAGCTCTATCGCCTACCGGCGCGGGCTGAAGAAGATGGGCTTTGGCGATTTCTTTCTGGTATGAGTGGAGGTCTTATGCGCGACATACTCCCGGTGGTGGTCGATGGCCTGTGGCGCCAGGGCGCGAAAAATCTGGCCGTTCGTCTGGTGAGCGCCGATGGGCAACCGCTGCCGGCGTGGACGCCCGGCGCCCATATCGACCTCCATCTCCCCTGCGGGCTTATCCGTCAGTATTCGCTGACCGGCAGCCCGGCCGGGCGGGATCACTATCTGCTCTGCGTCGCCCGCGAGGCGCAGTCGCGAGGCGGCTCCCGTTATATTCATGACACCCTGCGTCCGGGGCAGCCCTTGCTGATCTCTGCCCCGCGCAACCACTTTCCCCTGCGCGGGGGCGGCCACGTGGTGCTCCTCGCCGCCGGGATCGGCATTACGCCGCTGCTGGCGATGGCCCACGCCCGGGCGGCGTCCGGCGCCAGCTTTACGCTGCACTACTACGTCAGCCGCGCGCAGGAGGCCGCCTTCGCCACCGAGATCGCCAGCCAGCTCACCGGCGGAACCTGCCTGATCCACTGCTCTGCCGACGGAGAGAGTCCGCGCCTGCGGCTGGCGCAGGATCTGGGCGCGCCGGACGCCGACACCCGGGTCTATTTCTGCGGACCGGCAGGGTTTATGAACCAGGTGCACGACACCGCGCTGGCGGCCGGCTGGGCGGAGGCGCAACTGCACAGCGAAGCGTTCCAGCCGCCCGCCCCGACGGCGGCCTCGGCGGCGGACGGAACCTTCACCATCACCCTCGCCTCCACCGGGGAGCGCTGGCCGGTACCGGGGGACAAAACCATCGCCCGGGTGCTGCAGGAGCATGGCGTCGATGTGCCGCTCTCCTGCGAAATGGGGATCTGCGGCGCCTGCCTGACGCCGGTGCGGGAGGGAACGGTCGACCACCGGGATACCGTGCAGTCGGAGGCGGAAAAACAGGCAGCGGAGCAGCATATTGCGCTGTGCTGCTCCCGCAGCCTGTCGGCCAATTTAGTTATCGATCTCGCGGGATAAGCGACCGGTCTCCGGCTGTTCGGCGCGGGCGACCGGTTTCACCCGCACGGCGGTGAAGACCACGACCATCGCGGTCAACAGCAGCACACCGCTGCCGGTGAAGACGCCGCTGGCGCCGTGCAGATCGAACACCGCCCCGCCGCCGGCGGCGCCGGCGCTGATGGCCAGCTGAATAGAGGCCACCAGCAGACCGCCCGCGCTTTCCGCCTCATCCGGCACGGTGGTGGCCAGCCAGGTGGACCAGGCCACCGGCACCAGACCGAAGGCAAACCCCCAGAGGGCGACCAGCAGCCCGTCGAGCACGCTCAGATGGCCAAACGTCACCATCAGCAGCGCCAGGACGCTCATCATCAGCGGCACCAGCGCCAGGGTCAGACGCAGGCTGCGGCTCAGCAGATAGCTCGCTACCGAGGTGCCGATAAAGTTAGCGATACCGAAGCCGAGCAAAATCAGTGAAACGCCTTCAACGCTGGTCTGCGCGACGGTCTCAAGGAACGGACGCAGGTAGGTGAAGAAGGCGAAATGGCCGCTGAAAATCAGGATCGACGCCAGCATGCCGCCCAGCATACCGGGACGGCGCAGCACCCTGAACAGCGTGGAGAAGGTGCCAACGCTTTCCGGGCGCATGGAGGGCAGCACCCACAGCTGCCAGAGCAGCGCCAGCAGGCTGGGTATCGCGCAGAGAATAAACACGTTGCGCCAGCCGATCAGCTCCCCGAGGTAGCTGCCGAGCGGCGCGGCCACCACTGTGGCGACAGACACCGCGGAAAAGATGATCGCCAGCGCCTTCGGCACATGGGCCGCCGGCACCAGACGCATCGCCGTGGCGGTGGACATCGCCCAGAAACCGCCGATGGCGATCCCCAGCAGCAGACGACCGAGCAGGAGAAACGCCAGCGAACCGGCAAAAGCGACCATCAGGCTGGAGACAATCTGCAGCACGGAAAAAAACATCAGCACCCAGCGGCGGTCGATATTGCGGGTGGCGGTGGCGATCAGTAGGCCGGTGACTAACGCCACCAGCGCCGTGGCGGTCACCGCCTGCCCGGCCATCCCTTCGCTGACGCCGAGGCTGCTGGCCATCGGCGTTAACAGGCTGGCGGGCAGAAACTCGGCCACGATCAGGCCGAACACCCCGAGGGCCAGGGCATAGACGGCACGCCAGGCAGGCCTGACGGGGGTCAGGCTTGCATCAGCAGCTATGCAGGAAGTCATATACATCTCTCCAGGTTTATTAACATCCTGGCCATCTTAGGGGCTTACCTCTGGACGATATATGATGCATACTCTTCAGTTATTGATTATTCGTCCGGAATTACCATGAGCCAGCCTACTATCGACCTGACCAGCGAACTGCTGCGCGGTATGCGCCTCTCCGGCGTGAATTACCGGCGCATCGAAACCTCCCGCCCGTTTGGCGTCGGTTTTAGCGCCGTGGCGGGCAAAGCCCAGTTCCATTTCATCAGCCGCGGGCCGGTGCTGCTGCGCATGGCCAGCGGAGAACAGTTCACCCTGGAGAGCGGCGACGCGCTGTTTATTCCCAACGGCGACGGACATGCCCTGCTCTCCGATCCGCAGGCCGCGGTGGTGAATGTGGCGCAGTTGAACAGCGAAACGGTGTGCAGCACGGTAAGTTGCATCAACGCTGGCGGCCAGCCTGACTGCCCGGAGCGCGCCGTGATTTTCAGCGGTTGCATGGACTTTGAGCTCGGCGGCATGCAGCCGCTGGTGAAGGCCATGCCCGAAGTGATGCGGGTGAGTTGTCTGCTCCACACCTGGCCGGAGATCCAGCCGCTGCTGGCCGCAATGGAGCGGGAATCCCTCACCCGCCAGGCGGGCTATGCCGGGATCCTCGCCAGGCTGGCGGACGTGGTGGCCGCGCTGATTGTGCGCGGCTGGGTGGCATGTGGGTGCGGTAACGCCACCGGCTGGGTGCAGGTCCTGCGCGATCCCCGGCTGGCGAAAGCGATCTACGCCATGCATCAGCGTCCGGGCGTTAACTGGAAAGTGGAAGATCTGGCGCGGGAGGCGGGGCTGTCGCGCTCTCTCTTCGCCGAGCGTTTTCTTGCCGCCACCGGCACCACCCCCGCCCGCTATCTGACCGAATTGCGTATGCGGCTGGCGGTGCAGTACATCACCCACGAAGGCCAGGCGCTGGAAAAGGTGGCCTTCCGCCTCGGGTATCAGTCGCTGGCGGCCTTCAGCCGGGCTTTCAAACGCATCACCGGCCAGCCGCCGGGGGCCCTGCGCGCCACGACACGCTAGAGTCAGCCTTCATATAAAGCGATACACGCCGTTGCCAACGCGAAAGCGTTGCCCCTTAAGCGCCGGGTTGGCGACGCGAAACACCAGTTCGGTCAGCTGGTTAGCGGCTCCTTCGCGGAAAGTAAACCACTGGCCGCCCACGTCCAGCCCCTGCTCCCCCTGTGGCGGGAAGCCCAGCAGCGCCTGCCAGCGATCGCGCACCGCCTGCGGATTGTCCACCTCGAACACCGCCTGCTCGAGCACAATGTCGCCCAGCGGATGAGGCACGTCCAGCACCTGGGCGCGCAGCCGCGCCAGCCGGGTCTCGTCGTCTTCTCCCCACTGCAGCACAAAAGGATAGACCAGTCCGTCGGTGTCGCCATCGATGGTGAAGATCCGCCAGCGGATGACATTGCCCTGCGGATCGTGGCGCTGGCCATCGACGATCGGTGACACCGCCAGCCCCTTGCGACGCAAGTGGTCATGGGTGGCGTCGATGTCGTCGCTGCGCAGCGCGACGCGAAACAGCGCTTCGTTCTCCGGCAGCAACCGCGCGGCATCCCGCGAGAGCAGAAACCTGTCCGTCGCGGCGCGCAGTTCGTCCGGGTCGGAAATGGCGAGGAATTCGATATAGGTCAGACCAAAATAGCTCAGCGCATTGCGGGTTCCCCACCCCGGATGGCGCCCACCGGCCACCGCCCGCAGCTGCTGTCCGGCAAAGGTTTCAATTGCCGCTTCCGGCTGATTCACAAACTGTACTGCGTGGTCCCACTGCAAGGTTGCCATGATCTCTCCCGCGGTTGTGCCTGTTCAGGCGTCTGCGGCAAAAGATAGTGCCGGGGTGAAGGGAATAGCAAACAAGAATTAAGTATATCGAAAGCTGGATACGTGATTTATATCAACGCGGTATATGGAGTCTGAAAGGCGATGAAACGGCGGACTAACGAATGGCCCGCCGGCGGGATCAAACCGACCCTTCTTTCTCAATCACCAGAATACGCGCCGCCCCCTGGGGATGAGCGACATGCTCGCATCCCACCTCGGCGTAGAAGATATCGCCGGCGTTCAGCACGATCACCTGCTCCTCGCCGTTGACTTTCACATGCATCGCCACCTGACCATCCATGACGGCAAACACCTCCTGACCGTCGTTGATGTGCCAGATATAGGGTTGGTCGGTCCAGTGCAGGCGCACGGTGGTGCCGGAAAAATTGGCGATATCCAGCGCGCCCCACGCGCGGTCGGCGGTGAAATCTTTACTGCTCCAGCTCTGCATAATGATGTCCTGTGGTAAGGGTTATTTTTTCTGCCAGTTTGCCCATGGATCCGCTTTCTCTGCCGGCGCATCGTCGTCGAGCGAAGCCAGATACATCGCCTCCACCTCTTTGCGCGCCCAC
The DNA here is from genome assembly GCF_040061975.1 of Klebsiella sp. GG_Kp146. NCBI lineage: Bacteria > Pseudomonadati > Pseudomonadota > Gammaproteobacteria > Enterobacterales > Enterobacteriaceae > Klebsiella > Klebsiella sp. GG_Kp146. The sequence goes on along the minus strand of NZ_JBEAHA010000038.1, from coordinate 125,272 downwards.
GGCGTCCGGCGGAGAAATTTCAGGCTGGACTTGATGCTGGGATCGCTTTTAAAGCAGTTAATGTTGACCTGGCGGGCCATTTCCGCCCAGCCGTAGCGCGCGACCAGGGCATTGAGCAGCGCTTCCAGCGTCACGCCGTGCAGGGGATCTTTTGAACTGTGCATGAGGATACATCCGTTCCGCATTAAAAAAGTGCGCCCACCTTACTGACTCTCGGTGACGGGCGCAACGGCTTCAGTTCGCCCTTACGCCTTTATCTATTTAACGCAAAAGCACTGAACCCCGCGCGAACATAAATTAGAAAATAACGTTATTGGTTGATTATCTGGCCCTGAGGCAAGCTGTGCTCAGCCCCGAACAGAGGAAATCACCATGCGCTGCTGTTGTGCCCGAACCCTGAACCTGAATCGACCCATAACATATTATCCCGTTTTCGGAGAACACAATGAACGCGACAACCCTGCCGATTCTCGATCTGGCCCGCTACGCGGACCCCGCGGATAAAGCGGCCTTCCTGGCCGACCTGCGCCACGCCGCCCGCGACATCGGCTTCTTTTATCTGATCAACCACGGTGTCGACGACGCGCTTCAATATGAAGTTCAGCGCCAGTCCCAACGCTTTTTTGCCCTCGATGAGGCGCAAAAACAGCAGGTGGCGATGATCCACTCCCCCCATTTTCGCGGCTATAACCGCGCGGCCTCTGAGCTGACGCGCGGCCAGCCTGACTGGCGAGAGCAGTTTGATATCGGCGCCGAACGTCCGGCGCTGACCCTCAGCGATGACGCCCCGCGCTGGCAGCGCCTGCAGGGTCCGAACCTGTGGCCTGCCGCCCTGCCGTCGCTTAAACCGGTATTACTTCACTGGCAACAGCAGATGACCCAGGTGGGGATCCGCCTGCTGCGCGCCTTTGCCGAAGCGCTGCAGCTCCCGGAGAATGCCTTTGACCGACTCTATGGCGACAAACCCAACGAGCATATCAAACTGATCCGCTATCCCGGCCAGCAGGAGACGCAAAGCAGCCAGGGCGTCGGCGCCCATAAAGATTCCGGTTTTCTCAGCTTCCTGCTGCAGGACGAACAGAAAGGGCTGCAGGTTGAGGTGGCGCCCGGGCAGTGGATCGACGCCGTGCCGCTGGCCGGCAGCTTTGTGGTCAATATTGGCGAACTGCTGGAGCTGGCCACCAACGGCTATCTGCGCGCTACCGTTCACCGGGTGGTGTCGCCGCCGGCGCAGCAGCAGCGCCTCTCCATCGCTTTCTTCCTTGGCGCCCAGCTTGACGCGGTGGTGCCGGTTTATACCCTGCCGCCCGAGCTGGCGCGTGAGGCGCGCGGTCCGGACAGCGACCCGCACAATCCGCTGCTGCGCGATGTCGGCTGGAATTATCTCAAGGGCCGTCTGCGTTCCCATCCGGACGTGGCGGAACGCTACTATCAGGACGTGTTTCGCGAACGCGCCGAGCAATTGATCGTTTAACCATAACTAAAAAGGAACACACCATGAAATATGCCGCTTTTAAACTGGCAGGGGTCGCACTGTCTCTTTCTCTGGCATGGACGTCTGCCCAGGCCGCCGCGCTGCGCGTCGCCGCGGACCCGGTTCCCCACGCGGAGATCCTCAACTACATCAAAAAAATCGATCCCAGCCTCGATCTGAAGGTGGTGGAGCTGACCAGCGGGGTCAACGCCAATGAACTGCTGGCCAGTGGCGACGTGGATGCCAACTACTTCCAGCATGTTCCCTACCTGAAGGATCAGGAAAAAGCGCTGGGTAAAACCTTTGCCGTCGCGGCCACCGTGCACATTGAGCCGCTGGGGATCTACTCGCATAAACATAAAAATTTCTCGTCGCTGCCGGACAACGCCACGGTGGCGGTGCCGAATAACACCACCAACCTGAGCCGTGCGCTGTTCCTGCTGCAGGCGCAGAAGCTTATCAAGCTGGACCCTAAATTTACCGACCCGGCCACCACTCTGGCGACGCCAAAGGATATTGTCGAGAACCCGAAACACCTGAAGATCCTGGAGATTGAATCGCCGCAGATCCCGCGCTCCCTCGACGATGTCGACCTGGCGGTGATTAACGGTAACTACGCCCTCGAAGCCGGGCTGGTGCCGGCGAAAGACGCTCTGGGGCTGGAAAGCGCCGAGCATAACCCCTACGCCAATATCCTGGTGACCACCCCAGCCCTGGCCAATGACCCGCGCATTAAGGCGCTGGCGAAAGACCTGACGTCGCCGCAGGTAGCGGAGTTTATCCGTAAAAACTACAACGGCTCGGTGATCCCGGTGGCCCCTCAGTCATGATAACCATCGAAGGGCTGAGCAAAACCTACGCCGGAACCGGCCGACCGGCGCTGAACGATATCGCGTTACAGATCCCGAAAGGGGCGATATACGGCATTCTCGGGCGCAGCGGCGCCGGCAAAAGTACGCTCATCCGCTGTCTCAATTTGCTGGAGCGGCCCACCTCGGGCCGCATTCTGGTGAACGGACAGGATATTACACAGCTGAATAAGGCGGCGCTGCGGGATTATCGCCTGCGTACCGGGATGATTTTCCAGCACTTCAATCTGCTGCATGCCCGCACCGTCGCCGACAACATCGCGGTGCCGCTGGAGATAGCCGGGGTGCCGCGAGCCGCTCGCGAAGCGCGGGTGCGCGAACTGCTGGAGCTGGTGGATCTCAGCGACAAGGCCGCCGCCTTCCCGTCTCAGCTTTCCGGCGGGCAAAAACAGCGCGTCGGCATCGCCCGGGCGCTGGCCGCCCGACCGGAGGTGCTGCTGTGCGATGAGGCGACCAGCGCGCTGGATCCCGAGACCACCGCCTCGGTGCTGGCTCTGCTGGCGGATATTAACCAGCGGCTCAATCTGACCATTGTGCTGATAACGCACCAGCTGGAGGTGGTGAAAACCATTTGTGACCACGCGGCGCTGCTGGAACAGGGCGAAATTGTCGAAAGCGGCAAACTCGCCGACCTGCTGGTGACCCCGTGGTCACGGCTGCGTCAGTCGCTGCTGCACGACCCGCAGGCTGAACAGGATTTTCTTACCCGTCACGGCGTTCAGGGGAGGCCATTATGCGGAGTAGCATGAGCTGGGAAGATTTGTGGCCGTTATTACTCGACGGCACGCTGGATACGCTCTATATGGTGGGCCTGGCGGCCCTGTTTACCGTGCTGATCGGGCTGCCCACCGGTGTGTTGTTATTTATTTCCCGCGCCAACGGCCTCGCGCCGATGCCGAAACTGAACGCGCTGCTGGGGGCGGCGATCAACATCGGCAGATCGTTACCGTTTATCGTGCTGCTGATCGCGCTGATCCCTTTTACCCGCCTGATCGTCGGCACCACGCTGGGCAGCACCGCCGCTATCGTGCCGGTGACCATCGGCGCCTTTCCGTTCTTTGCCCGCCTGACGGAAAACGCGCTCGACGAGGTGGATTACGGGAGAATCGAAGCCATTCTGTCGATGGGCGGCAACGTCTGGCACGTGATTTTTAAATCTCTGCTGCCGGAAGCCCTGCCGACGCTGCTGGCCGGGATTACGCTGACCATCGTGATGCTGATTGGCTTTTCGTCGATGGCCGGGGTGATCGGCGGCGGCGGACTCGGCGACCTCGCCATCCGCTACGGCTATCAGCGGTTCAATAATGAGGTGATGTTTGGCACGGTGCTGATCCTGGTGGCGATGGTTCAGGGCGTACAAATGGCCGGCGATCGGCTGGTGCGCCGCCTGGCACACCGCCGCTAACCGTCAGACATTAATTCCAGCCGCACTCAGCCGCCAGCTGGCGGACCAGACTGGCGGCGTCACACTCGCGGATCAACCCCACACCCTGCCCGGCCCAGTGTGCGCCATACTCATGGACGCCCTGGGCTTTCGCGGCGGCGGCCAGCGCTTTGCCGATATCATATGCCAGCGGATAATCCGGCACAGCGCTCGCCGGACAGGCTTTCCCCACTGCGCAGAAGGTATTCGCCAGACAACGTGCCGGACGCCCGGATATCGCTGAGGTCAGTACCGTACGCCCGTCAATGCTGTTAGCGATCGCCGCGCGGTAGCCGGCGTCGGCGGCCGATTCCGGACAGAGTAAAAACGCCGTGCCGAGCTGAGCGCCCTGCGCCCCCAGCTGCATCACGCAGGCGATCCCCGCGCCGTCCATGATGCCCCCGGCGGCGACCACCGGGATGGTCAGCCGACGCCGCAGATGTTGCACCAGAGTAAAGGTGCTCATCTGCGCGTCTGGCTCCTGCGGGGCGAAGATCCCCCGGTGCCCGCCCGCCTCAAAGCCCTGAGCGACCACCACGTCAATCCCCTGCTCCTCAATGACCTGCGCCTCCTTAAGCGACGTCGCCGTGGCCATGGTGACGATCCCCTGCTGTCGCAGGCGCTGAATCGCCTCGCGCTCAGGAAGGCCGAAATGAAAGCTCACCACCGCGGGTGAGAGATCGAGAAGCAGCTCCAGCATGGCGGTGTGGCCGATAAACGTCTGGTATATCTCCCTAAGCGACGCCGGAGGGAGACTGCCAAAGCGGGTAAAATGGGGGCGCAGCGTCTCAGCCCAGTCCGCCTCCCGTCGGACGTCGCGCCGGGGCGGCGCATGGCAAAACAGATTGACATTAAACGGCCGGTCCGTCAGCTGGCGGGTGGCGACGATCATCGCTTCCGCCTGGGCAACGGTTGAAGCGCCCAGCCCCAGCGAACCCAGCGCCCCGGCATGACTCACCGCGGCAGCCAGCGCGGGGGTGGAGACGCCCGCCATCGGGGCCTGGATCAGGGGGTAGTCAATATCAAGAAGCGAAAGCAGTGAATTTTGCATGGGTTCCTCGTTCATGAGCGATGCCGGAGGCTTACCATCTCTTTTAAAGATGATAAGATCAACATCATTATCATATTGAGAATAAAAATATGAACCACAGCACACTGCAGATTTTTATCCAGGTGGCCGACACGCAAAGCGTCACTCTGACAGCAAAACGGCTTGGCCGCGCCCAGTCCAATATCACCACCCGTATTCAGCAACTGGAAGAGGAGCTTGCCGTGGAACTCTTCGTCCGCGGCAACAAAAAAATGGTGCTGTCGCCGGCAGGCGTTCAGTTTCTCAGCTATGCCCGGCGGATCCTGAGCCTGGCGGAAGAGGCAAAGCAGAGTCTGCATCCAACCACGCCCGGCGGCAGCCTGCGGCTGGGCGCGATGGAGGCGACCGCCGCCAGCCGTCTGCCGCCGCTGCTCACCCGCTTCCAACAGCGGTGCCCGCAGGTGGATGTCACGCTCAGCACCCGGCCGACCCGCCAGTTAACCGAGGGGGTATTAACCGCCGCCCTTGATGCCGCGCTGGTCTGCCTGCCGCCAGGGACGGATGGCCAACCGGCATGCCCGCCCGGCCTGGGATCTGTCCCGGTGTTTCAGGAAACCCTGATGCTGGTCCGTCCGCAGAGCGCTGGCCCGCTGCGGTTCGCGGCATTTGCCAGCGGCTGCAGCTATCGGGCGCTGGGAGAGCGCTGGCTGGCGGAACAACAGGCGGCCGTGGAGGTGCATGAGGTGAGCTCCTATCACAGCATGCTGGCCTGCGTGGCCTCCGGGCGCTACGCCTGCCTGTTGCCGCAGAGCGTGCTGGCGCTGATGACGCTTCCCGAAAACAGCTTAAGCGAACCGCTGTGCGAGGCGACCACCCAGCTTATCTGGCGCCAGGGGTTCAGCACCTCCGCCCTCAGCGAGTGGCGCATCCTGTTGCAAAGCGCCGCGAATGGCTAAGCTAAAAGAGGAGACCGCGACGCATTCGCCGGAGGCGAACCTGAGCTCTTACCGACAAACGCAGAGGCGTTTTGCCGCTACAGTATCCACCCGAGCGACAAAATCGTTTTCGCCAGGTCGCGGCCATGATGCCGCTTTTTTGCCGGGTGGCGGCTGCGCCTGACCCGGCCTACTGGCGGCGCTTAGCCGGCTATAGGGATCCTCCGCTTCGTAGGCCCGCGCAAGCGCAGCGCCGCCGGGCGCCAGTTCGCGGCCATGAAGCCGCTTTTTTGCCGGGTGGCGGCTGCGCCTGACCCGGCCTACACCTTTTGGGAGTCATTATGTCGTTCTGCCACATGCGCATCGCCAGACCGGTCAGCGAACTGGAGAGCACCGCCAGCATGTATTGCGCTGGGCTGGGGCTGCAGCAACTTGGGAGCTTTACCGATCATGAAGGATTCAGCGGGATGATGATCGGTTCGCCGGATGCCAGCTGGCATCTGGAATTCACCCACTGCCGCCACCATCCCGTTACCCCCTCGCCAGGAGATGAAGATCTGCTGGTGCTGTACTATCCGCAGCCTGAGGCCTGGAAGGCACAATGCAGCGCCATGGACGCCGCCGGGTTTCTGCGCGTCACGGCATTCAACCCCTACTGGGAGGTCAACGGCGTCACTTTCGTCGACCGCGACGGCTATCGCACCGTGCTGCAAAACCGCGCCTGGGGGGAAGTGCGAAACGTTTCACATCACGAGGAGCCTCAATAACCTCCCGGAGGTGACCCGCACCACGCCCGGCGGGGGCGTTAAGCCTGTTCCGCCCGCAGCCACGGCGTCACGGTAAGCCCGGCCAGCAGACCTTCCGGACTGAGCAGACGGGTGACGGTCTGCCCCCACGGCTCGTCGCGCGCGGCAACAAGGAGATGGTACCCCTGCTGCTGCAGCCGCGCCGTCGCCGCGGCAAGGTCGCGGACCTCAAATTCAATCCACGCCTGCGGCACCGGCTCCGTCTCCGGCCACTGCTCCTGACCAAAACAGGACTGCGCCGCCTGCGCCAGCGGCCACAGCGCAAAATGCTTCACCCCGCCGATGGCATCCTGCTCGCTAAGCAGATACGCCTCGTTACCCGGCATCGACTTCAGCGGTAATCCCAATGCCTGACAATAGAAATCACGGCTTTGCGCGGTGCTTTGGGTAATAGGGCCGAAGCCCGCAATGAACATAACGTCAATATCGGCGAATTCCTGGGACATATTCTCTCCTCAAGGCGGCGGCAAGATACCGTCATCATGCCCCGAAGCCGGCGTCAGCGGCAACACCGTTAATGACGGCGGCGAGGCCATCGATCACGGATAAAACGCCCTCGCCACTCGCCAGCCTCTTCGCGGCGCGTTATGCTAAACATCCCTATGTATTAACCCTTTATCCCTATGAGCACTTCCGTCAGCACCACGCAACTTAATCTGCGCATCATTTCGATCGTTGTTTTTACCTGTATCTGTTATCTCTCTATTGGTCTGCCGCTGGCCGTTCTGCCGGGTTATATTCACTATCAGCTGGGCTACAGCACCTTTGTCGCCGGGATCGTGATCAGCCTGCAGTACATCTCGACGCTGATAAGCCGGCCGCACGCCGGGCGCTACACCGATATCTGGGGCCCGAAAAAAGTGGTTAGCCTCGGGATCGTCTGCTGTCTGCTCAGCGGCGCCTTCACGCTGCTGGCGGTAATGTTGCAGGCGATGCCGATGCTGGCGATTGCCGCGCTGTTGGCGGGCCGGGTGTTTCTTGGCGTCGGCGAAAGCTTTACCGCCACCGGCGCCACGCTATGGGGGATCAAAACCGTCGGCGCGATCCATACGTCGCGGGTGATCTCCTGGAACGGCGTGGCAACCTATGTGGCGATGGCGGTCGGCGCGCCGCTGGGGGTCACCCTTAACCAGTATTTCGGCATCAGCGGCTTTGCCACGGTGGTGGTGCTGGTCGCCGCCATCGGCCTGCTGTTCGCCCGCACGCGGCAGGACGTCAGCGTGACCGCCGGCGTCAGAGCGCCCTTTCACGCGGTGGTGCGCAAAATCTGGCCTTATGGGCTGGGGCTGGCCTTTGGCACCGTCGGTTTCGGCGTTATTGCCACCTTTATCACCCTCTACTTTGCCGCGCACAGCTGGCAGGGCGCCGCGTTTACCCTCTCGCTGTTCAGCGTCGGCTTTATCTGTGTTCGCCTGGTGCTGGGGAACACCATCACTCGCTATGGCGGGGTCCCGGTATCCCTGGCCTGCTTCGTCATCGAATGTCTCGGCCTGCTGCTTATCTGGCTGGCGCCGTCGGCCTGGGTGGCGGGGATCGGCGCCTTTCTCACCGGCTCGGGTTTTTCGCTGGTCTTCCCGGCGTTGGGGGTTGAGGCGGTAAAACAGGTGGAAGAGCAAAACCAGGGGACCGCCCTTGGCACCTACTCGGCGTTCCTTGATCTCGCGCTGGGGCTGACCGGGCCGCTGGCCGGCTGGGTCGCCGGTTACTACGATCTCGCCACCCTGTATCTGCTGGCGGCAATCGTCGTAGTGTTCGCTTTCCTGCTGATTTTACGCGTATATCTGCAACAGCGGGCCGCGGTCAGGACGTAGCCAGGCCCGGCTCGCGGAACGCCGCGGGCCGCCGACACCGGCAAAAAACGAATCGGCAATTGACGACGATTCGGCTTCCGTGCCAACATCCCCTTCAGCGTCTGGCGACAGATGCAAGGACGGTGGCGGAAAACAACAGAGATCGCGCAACGATCCGGCCCGCCGCCGTAGTCCAATCCGAATCACTGACCCACACGGTGAATTCCTGATTCTGGCGGGAAACACAGACATGCACCAAAGTTTTAATCAGCGCGTTCATTTCTATTACTGCGTCCTGGTCGCGCTGAAGATGCACGGAAAGTCGAAAAAGTCGGGCGGTATCAGAGGAAAGAACAACTTTCTGCTGAAATGGCTGCGCCGGGCGCAGGATAACAACATTTTCCCTCCCGATATCACCAGTGAAATCGAATGGCTGCGCGGGAAGATTATTCAGGCCGGCTACGATACCGATCTCGAGCCGATGCTGGATTTTGTTTACGCCACCGCCAGCCGCGCCGAAGCGCTCAAGAACGCCGAATAAGCCACTGCGCCCGCTGCGGGCGCAGATGCTGCCCAATCCGCTTACTCCCTGACAATGTGCACATCACGCACGGGATAGCCTGCTGAGGTCACTTTATCGGTGACACTGTCACGCACGGCAGATGCTGCAGTGGATCATTTCCCCCTGACAGGCGGCCCCGGGCGTTCTATGCTTTGCCCTGTCTCCCTTACACAGGACAACGCCCGATGGCCGACTGGAACCCTTCCCTGTATCTGCAGTTTGACGCTGAGCGCACCCGCCCGGCGGCTGACCTGCTTTCCCGTATCGCTCACCTGCAGGTCGAGAGCGTCGTTGACCTTGGCTGCGGGCCGGGCAACAGTACCCGCCTGCTGCGTGCCGCCTGGCCGCTGGCGGCGATCGTCGGTATCGATAACTCCCCGGCCATGCTGGGCCAGGCGACGCAGGCCTTACCTGACTGTGAGTTTATCGAGGCCGATATCGCCAGCTGGCGGCCTGCGCAACCGCCAGACGTCATCTATGCCAACGCCTCGCTGCAGTGGCTGGCGGATCATGAGACGCTGTTTCCGCATCTGGTTAACCAGCTGGCGGAGAACGGTACGCTGGCGGTGCAGATGCCGGATAACTGGCAGGAGCCCTCCCATACTCTGATGCGTCAGGTCGCCGGCGAGCTGGGATTGCCGGACCGTGGTCGCCAGCCCTTGCTTCCGCCGAACGCCTGGTACGATCTGCTCACCCGTCAGGGCTGCGAAGTTGATATCTGGCGCACCACCTATTTTCATCCGCTCGCTTCGCATCAGGCGATCGTCGACTGGCTGCAGGGCACCGGACTGCGACCTTATCTGACGGGCCTAGATGAACCGGCCAGGAGCGCCTTTCTGACCCGCTATTTGGCATTGCTGGCCGACCACTATCCGTTACAGTGTAACGGAATGGTGCTTCTGCGCTTCCCGCGTCTGTTTATCGTGGCGCGAAAAAGAGCCGCCTGACGGTTGGCCTGAGCAAGTCGTAAAACATAACCAACACATAAATAAGAGCGGGCCAGCTGACCATCCTGATTTTCAGGATTAACTATCCTGAACATTGCGATATTCAACACATTCCTCAGCGTGCGACAGTGACGACCACTTCAACCTGTAACGGGAGTCACTATGCATACCCCCCCTGTCGATCGCCACACGCTGGCCGCCATTGCGCCAAAACTGGCCGAACTGACCGAAACGGTGCTGTTTGGCGATATCTGGGCACGCAGCGAGCTGTCGCTCCGCGAACGCAGCTTAATCACCCTCTCCGCCCTGACGGCGCTGGGCAAAACGGAGCAACTGCCCTGGCATATCGCCTACGGCTATCAAAATGGCCTGAGCCAGGAGGAGATGGTCGAAATGTTTACCCACCTGGCGTTCTACGCCGGCTGGCCGGCGGCGGCCAGCGCCCTGACCTGCCTGAACGCGCAGGAGGCGCCATGCCTCTGACGCGTATTTCGCTTGGCGCGGCCTGGCGCCCCGCGGAGTTTGCTCAACTGTCGGCGCTATTCCATGAATGCCTGGTGGCGGAGTTTGACGTGCCGCCGGCGGACAAATTTCAGTTTATCGAGCAGACCGCCGACGGACAGCGCATTTACGACCCGCATTATCTCAGCTGCGGGCGCAGCGCCCGCTTCGTGCTGTTTCATATTTTCGCCGGGAAGCCGCGCCGCCGGGCGCAGAAACAGGGGTTCTACCGTCGGCTGTGCGCGCGGTTAGCCGATGAGATGGCGGTCAGCCCGAAGGACGTGATGGTGGTGATCCAGTTTAACCAGCTGGAGGACTGGAGTTTCAGCGCCGGCATAATGGCGGGTGAATAAGACAGGCGGCGCCTGCAGAGCGCCGCGATTCAGGCTATTTTGTTGCTACCAGGCGAGATGATGCACCAGTGACAGATCCCAGGCCGTCGCCAAGAGCGAAAGAAACATTATCAGATTGACCACTGTTTCGAGACGTTTTTCCATCGTTGCTTCTCCTGAGCCTGTTTCCCCTGTTATAGCGGGAAAAGCTTAACAACATCTTATCGCTTCAGGAGTCGAGGGTGATCCTGTAGCGCACATAATCGTCAGCCGGGGTGAATTCATCATACAGGTGGCGGGCGGGATTATCACGGCGAGTATGCCAGTACAGACGTGACCAGCCTTTCTCAGCCCCTTCGGTTTGCAGCGACTTAATCAGCGTTCTGGCAATGCCTTGTCCGCGGAAGGCAGGATCGACGAATAGATCCTCCAGATAGCAGATCGGCGTGGTGACCCAGGTGCCTTCGTGCAGAATGCAGATAGCGAACCCCACCACGGTATCATCCACCACCGCGACTCTGCCCAGCACGGGTGAGTTCACCTCCAGCATCCGCTGCCAGGTGCATTCGGTCACCTCTTCCGGCTGCGGGCTGCCGTAGAAGCGGGTATAGCCTTCCCAGAGCTGAAGCCATTCGGCTTTGTCATGCGGCCGAACTTCCCGGATATCGATGACCATGCGAGTTTCCTTACAGATGAATGAATTAGCCTGCGAACATTGGCAGGAAATATGTGATATGTGTTAAGGCCATTATTTTCCTGCGCAGGTATTTGTTCAAGCGGCTTAACCACAATTCTCCCCCTGCGCAGGGCGATTTGGCACTAAAAAGCCTTTTGCAGCGAGGCTGCCGACCGGCTTAATCTGGTTAATAAAAAAGTATGTTGTAACTAATTCGAGTGCGATTAAACCCGGCCGCAGCCGGGTGAATAGACTCCGCTTTCAGCAGAGCGGCCTGACGGCGTCGCGCATACCGCGGGTCAGGATAGCGTCAAGGTCAGCGGCGACCTGCTCCACCAGGCCGGGGATCTGGCTGAGATCCTGCTCCCAGTGGGACTCCACGCTGAGCACAGCGGAAACCAGCTCGCGGGTGCATATCTGGCCGTCACGATGGCGCGCCCAGAGCGTCTGGTAGCGCGTCAGCCATTCCGCATCATCCTGTACCGGATAGCTTGTCCCCTCCCGCTCTCCCCGGTAGAAGGCGATCAGCGCCGCCAGGGCGAAGGTCAGGCGCGGCGGCAGCGCGCCATGCGCCTTCTGCCCTGCCAGCAGCTGCGGCAGAATACGGGTGCGGTATTTGGTCATGCCGTTGAGAGCGATCGAGAGCAGCTGATGTTTGATATAGGGATTACGGAAGCGCCCGGTCACGGCGCTGGCGAATGACACCAGCTCATCGCGCGGCAGATCCAGCACCGGAATAATCTCGTCATAAATCGCCTTTTCGACAAACGCGCAAATTTCCGCATCGTTCATCGCCTCGCCGACGGTGTCGATCCCGGCCTGGAAGGCCACCGGCACCAGGGCGGTGTGCGCCCCGTTGAGGATCGCCACTTTGCGCTCTTTATAGGGCTTGATATCGTCCACGATGCGCACATTGAGCGGCAGCTTATCGAGTCGCAGCTCGCTGGCTAATGAGGCGGGCCCCTGAATAACGAACAAATAAAAGTGCTCGGCAGTATCGAGGAAAGCGTCCTGATAGCCGGTTTGCGCCTCCAGAGCCGCCACTTCATCGCGCGGGTAGCCGGTCACAATGCGATCCACCAGCGTGGAACAGAAGGTATTTGCCGACGTCAGCCAGTTGATAAAGGCCTGCGGCAGCTGCCACTCGGAGGCATAGCGCAGCACCAGCGTCTGCAACGCCTCGCCGTTATAATCGATCAGTTCGCAGGGGATGATCACCCATCCCTTATCGGCTGCGCCGGCAAAATGCTGGTAGCGTTCAAACAGCAGGCGGGTCAGTTTTGCCGGATAGCTTACCGGCGGCGCGTCATCAAACCGATCCCCGGCATGGTAGCTGATGCCCGCCTCAGTGGTATTGGAAAAGACAAACCGCATCTGGGGGTTATGCGCCAGACGTAAAAAAGCGTCGTAGTCAGCGTAAGCGCTGATTTCCCGGTTGACCGAGCGGATCAGCCGCGCGTCGCTCACCGCTTCGCCCTGCTCGTTGAGACCGCGAATGATAGTGGTATAGAGGCCGTCCTGGGTGTTCAGGGAGGGTGGGAAATCGGTGGCGATAGGACGAACGACCACGATGCCAGCATTCAGGTCGGTATGCGTGTTGAGCAGGTCAATCTGCCAGTCAACGAATGCGCGCAGGAAGTTACCTTCTCCAAACTGGATGATACGGTCAGGGTACTGCGCGCCGGGGAAATCACGACGGTTTAACGTTTTCACAATGGGTTCCCTCTAAGAGTAGTCATACAACCTGAGTAATTGGTCCAATAACTTATCAGGTTTTACTACCAGTGAAACCCTGTTTTGATCAAAGGATTCTGTAATAACCGCCGTCAGGGAAGAAACTTATAGAACAGTGAAGTGGCGGTCATCTCACCGTCAGGCATCAGCGCATAGCGCGGAATTTCGCCCACTTTTTCCCAGCCACAGCGGACATAGAACTGTTCCGCCCCGCTGCCGGTCGCCGTGTCCAGCACCAGCACCGTCTTGCCTACCCGCCGGGCGGTTTGCTCCAGCTCCGCCATCAGCGCGTTGGCAATCCCCAGGCGACGGGCATTTTGGTGAACCAAAAGTTTGGCCACGTCCGCACGATGGGGTTGGTTTTCCGGTTGGCTGGTGATCAGTTGCACGGTGCCGACGGGACGTTCCTCAGCGTCAAGGGCGGCCAGCACGATGCGCTCCCCGGCCGCCACGCTGTTGGCGACATGTTGCCAGAAGGTCGTCGCCGTCTGCTGACTGAAAGGCAGCATAAAGCTCACCGAGGCGCCGCCGTTCACGCAGCTCGCCAGGATATCGCTTAATGCCGGAAGGTGATGAAGAATATCGTCGCGCGATAGCGTGCGCAGTGAAAATGATGTGATCATACTAGCTCCTTGTTTTTGACCACATCACTATATTTTAACCAAGCATTAACACAAGCATAACACCTATAGGATTTTCTTATGGTGCGCTTTCCGTCAGCGTCGGCATACAGATGCGGTTACGGCCTGTCTGTTTGGCTTTGACCATTTCATCGTCCGCCGCCAGCAGCAGCTGGTTAAACAGCTCGGTAATACGGGCCTGGCCCACCTCGCGTGTCTCCAGTCCCATACTGATGGTCAGGTGGATCGGGTTATATCCCCAACCGAAAGCTTGCGACTCTACGCCGTGGCGGATCTTCTCCGCCAGCAGGTAACCCTGCTGGGTACTGTCGACCACGGCGGCGACCGCAAACTCCTCGCCGCCGATACGGGCGACCATACCCTGCTCGCCCACCAGTTGTCTGACCTGCTGGGCAAACTGAGTCAGTACGCAATCTCCGCCCTCATGGCCCAGGGCATCGTTCACCCTTTTGAAGCCATCGATGTCCAGCACCATCACCGTCAGCAGTTTATCGGCCGGCAAGGCCTGACGCTTCAGCGCCTCGCTCAGCCCGGAACGGGAATAGACCCGGGTCTGGAAATCAAAATCGGCGCGCAGGGCCAGCTGTTTCACCAGCATGTTAATCGCCTCGACGCTGGAGGCGACGATCACCGGACTTATCAGCATCGCCGCGATCCCCAGGCGAGTGGAGAACAGCTGCCACGGCTGCATTCGCGTATCCGGCGCAAAGTGAATTAACGAGTTGGCCACCAGCAGTATCTCGCCGATGCCGGTGAGAAAGGTCAACAGGCAGGTCAGCGGCAGCGGATAGCGCACGGCGCACCAGATCAGGGCCGGTAACGGGAAGGTAATGCTGCCGGCGCCGCCCACCGCCACGCCGAGGGCAATCGACAGCACCAGCGCCAGCGCGGGCAGCAGCTGGCGAAAGCGAAAACCGCTTAACGCGGAGGGCAGCGTCAGGGTCAGAATAAACGGCAGAATAAGCACCGCCGTCGAGAACTGCTCGCTAAACCAGTCCGCCAGCTGGGGAATAAAGGTGGCGCGCTCGACGTCCACCGACCCCAACGCGCCGACCGCTGCGCACAGCAGCGCGGCTAACAGACAGAAACAGAATAAATTAAGCGCGTTAATCGGGCCGGGCATCGAGTCGGCGCGTCGTTTATCCCACAGCACCAGCTGCGCCAGGGTCACAATAAAGACAATATTGGAGAAGTTAATCAGTAATGAGGCAAAGCCCATTCCCCAGCGCGAAGTTAATCCGTCATAGACCAGCATTGCCGCAAAGCAGACGGCATAAAAATAGCTGCGATTAAGCCATACGTAGCGCGCAAAGATCCCGGCCATCACTGCGTTGAGCGGCCAGAAGAAAGAGAGCTCCTGCACCAGACGCAGCATCGCGCCCAGAAAATGCAGCAATAGCGTTAACGTAAATAAGACCAGTGCATCGCGCACGGGTTGTTCTTCACGAAACAGCGTAAATGACCGAATCGACAGTGAAGACATTCAGTAATTATCCGTCTAATTGTTTCAGGCAATTATTATGTTAATAGTTAGTTAGCGGATTATCATAACATGAGAATATTTATCAGGCATACTCCGGCGCCGATCAAATGCAAATTAGCGCACAGACGGGCCATTCATCTGCAGCACCAGCCAGCGGTGGATCACCTGCACAATATAGCGCTGCTCCTGCTCGCTCAGCGCGCGGCCATGGGGAATGGCGTGCCATTTTTCCAGGCAGCCGCGACAGCAGGTGGCGGTCGCGTGCTGGGCGATAAACACCGGGTGACCGCGCATCGGCGTCTGCTTGCCATCATTGGCCGGCGCGGCGGACGCCAGCCGCTGACGGATAAAATCGGCGGCATGCTGGTCGATGACCTCCGGCCCTTTATCGAGGCAGTATTGCCGCTCTTTCATTCCCAGCCGGAAGCGTGAACGAAACGTCGAACGCGCCAGGCGAGCAAATAATCGATCCTGATCGACCATCAGAACACCGACCTCCCCATCCGCTGAGTCAGTTTCTCCAGCAGCGCCACGCCGGCCAGGGAGTTCCCCGCCTCGTCAAGCTCCGGGCTCCAGACCGCGATCGCCATCTCCTGCGGCACAATTGCCACAATTCCGCCGCCGACGCCCGATTTCGCCGGCAGACCGACGCGCCAGGCAAACTCGCCGGCGTTCTGGTACATGCCGCTGGTCATCATCAGGGCATTCACCTGGCGGGACTGTATCGGCGCGATAACCGGCGTTTCGAGATGCGGGGCAATGCCGCGGTCGGCGAGAAACAGAAAGGTTCGCGCCAGCTCGACGCAGCTCATCTCCAGCGAACAGTAGTGGAAATAGTTCTGCAGCACGGTGGCGACATCATTATGGAAGTTGCCGAAGGATTTCATCAGCCAGGCGATAGCGGCGTTGCGCGCCGAATGCTCAAACTCAGAGCGGGCCACCAGCGGATCGTAGGCGATATCGGCCACGCCGCTCAGGCGGCGGACAATCTCCAGCATTCGCTGGCGCGGCGCGCTGAGCCGGCTCTGCAGCATGTCGCAGACAACCAGCGCCCCGGCGTTGATAAACGGGTTGCGCGGTTTGCCCTGCTCGATCTCGAGCTGCAGAAGCGAGTTAAAGGGCTGACCGGAGGGATCTTTCCCCACCCGCTGCCAGATCTCCTCTTCCTGATAGTGGTTCATGGCCACCACCAGACTCAATACCTTGGAGATCGACTGGATGGAGAATCGTTCATGGGCATCGCCGGCGGCAAAATGTTGCCCGTCCACCGTACAGATAGCGATGCCAAGCTTATCGCCGCTGACGCTGGCCAGCGCCGGAATATAATCCGCCACTTTACCGCGGCCAATCAGCGGCCTGATTTCTGCCAGAATGGCTTCCAGCATTGCGTTATTGATCACCGTCGCCACACGCGGCTCCTTGCCCACCGTCGAATTTTGGTGGGCGAGTATAGCAGACGAGAACGACGGTCGTCAGGGGCAAACGCAGATTAGCGACGGTCTTTCCAGACGGTCTGCGCATTGCAGAACTCATGCAGGCCAAAATGCGACAGTTCACGACCAAAACCACTCTTCTTCACGCCGCCGAAAGCCACCCGGGCGTCGCTGGCGCAGTAGCCGTTAAGGAAGACACCGCCGCACTCCAGCTCGCGGGCAAAGCGCTGGGCCTGCGCCTCGTCGGTGGTGTAGACCGTTGCCGACAGGCCAAATTCGCTGT
Organism: Klebsiella sp. GG_Kp146; assembly: GCF_040061975.1. Classification (NCBI taxonomy): domain Bacteria; kingdom Pseudomonadati; phylum Pseudomonadota; class Gammaproteobacteria; order Enterobacterales; family Enterobacteriaceae; genus Klebsiella; species Klebsiella sp. GG_Kp146. Next base: position 108,353 of record NZ_JBEAHA010000038.1, on the reverse strand, counting down.
CGTTGGCGAGGGCCAGCGCATGGTCTGCGTCACGGGCGGTGGTCAGGGTCGCGACCGGACCAAACAGCTCCTGGCGGAAGCCGGTCATGCCGGCGGTGACGTTGCCCAGGACCGTTGGCGCATAGTAATTGCCCGCCCCTTCGATTTTTTCCGCCCCCAGCAGCAGGGTTGCGCCTTCATCGAGGGTCGCCGTTACCTGCTGGTGCAGTTCATCGCGCAGATCGAATCGCGCCATCGGCCCGACGTAATTCTGCTCGTCGCGCGGATCGCCCATCTTCAGCGCCGCGACGGCGTCGACAAATTTGCGGGTGAAGGCCTCGGCAATGCCGGCTTCGAGGATAAAGCGCTTCGACGCGGCGCACACCTGGCCGCTGTTCTGATAGCGGCCGGTGACGGCGGCCTTCACCGCTTCATCCAGATCGGCATCATTCAAAACGATAAAGGGATCGGATCCCCCCAGCTCGAGCACGCATTTCTTCAACGCTGCGCCCGCCTGAGCGCCAATCGCTTTCCCGGCGCGGACGCTGCCGGTGACGGTCACCGCCGCGATGCGGTCGTCATTGATAATCTGCGTAACGCCGTCATTGGTGGCGTTGACCCAGCCAAACACGCCCTCCGGCAGGCCGGCGGCGGCAAAAATCTCGCCCAGCAGGCGGGCGCTGCCCATCACGTTCGGGGCGTGCTTCAGCAGGTAGCTGTTGCCGGCCAGCAGGATCGGCACCGCGCCGCGCAGCACCTGCCAGACCGGGAAGTTCCACGGCATCACCGCCAGAATGGCCCCCAGCGGACGATATTCGATCACCGCCTGGTTATTTTCCACCAGCGTGGCTTCGGTCGCCAGCATCGCCGGGCCATGTTCGGCATACCAGTCACAGAGATTGGCGGATTTCGCCACCTCGCCGCGAGCCTGAGCAATCGGTTTGCCCATCTCGAGAGTGATCGTCTGGGCCACCTCTTCACCGCGGGCGCGCAGCTCGGCCCCGATGCGGCGCAGCGCGTCGGCGCGTGCGGCGAGCGGCGTCTGACGCCACTGGCGATAGCCCGCCGCGGCGAGAGCGATAGCCGCGTCGACCTCGCGTTCGCTGGCCCACGGCAGCGAGGAGACCACCTCGCCGGTAGTCGGGTTGACGGAGACGGCGTGCGTTGCAGATAAATTCATCGTTATTCTCTCTCTCGTTGCTTGCGAAGTGAACGTATTCTGGCTTACCTTTCCATTCATTGAAAATGAATAATATTAAGCAACGCATTCACAAAAGAAGAATAGTATGGACCTGACTCAGCTAGAGATGTTTAACGCCGTCGCCAGCACCGGCAGCATTACCCAGGCGGCGCAGAAAGTGCATCGCGTGCCGTCCAACCTCACCACCCGCATCCGCCAGCTGGAGGCGGATCTTGGCGTTGAGCTGTTTATCCGCGAGAACCAGCGGCTGCGCCTCTCGCCCGCGGGCCACAGCTTCTTACGCTACAGCCAGCAGATCCTCGCCCTGGTGGACGAGGCGCGAATGGTAGTGGCGGGCGACGAACCCCAGGGACTCTTCTCTCTCGGTTCGCTGGAGAGCACCGCGGCGGTGCGGATCCCCACCACCCTGGCCCACTTTAATCAGCGCTACCCGAAAATTCATCTCGCCCTCTCCACCGGCCCCTCCGGGACGATGATCGACGGCGTGCTGGAGGGAGCCCTGAGCGCCGCGTTCGTTGACGGACCGCTGGTGCACCCGGGCCTGGAGGGGCTGCCGGTGTTCCCTGAAGAGATGATGATCGTCGCCCCCTACGGCCACGCGCCCATCGCCCGCGCCAGCGAAGTGAACGGGGCTAATGTCTACGCTTTTCGCGCCAACTGTTCCTACCGCCGGCATTTTGAGAGCTGGTTCCATGCCGACAGAGCTACTCCGGGCCGGATCCATGAGATGGAGTCTTATCACGGGATGCTGGCCTGCGTGATCGCCGGCGCCGGGCTGGCGCTGATCCCGCGCAGTATGCTGGAGAGTATGCCGGGCCATCAGCAGGTTTCCGCCTGGCCGCTGGCGGAAGAGTGGCGCTGGCTCACCACCTGGCTGGTGTGGCGCCGGGGCGCCAAAACCCGCCAGCTGGAAGCGTTTATAGCGCTGCTGAACGAAGATCGGCAAACAGCGGTTTCTCCATAAAGACGCTGAGCGGATCGGGCTGGTAGGGAGCAAACGCGCAGCGGGTCTGATAGCCGTTGCGCGTATAGAGGGTGATGGCCGCATGCTGATGGATGCCGGTCTCCAGGCGCAGAGTATGGCAGTCGCGCTGGCGCGCTTTCGCCTCCAGGGCCGCCAGCAGCTTTTCTCCCAGCTGTTGCCCACGATGCTGTGGATCAATATAGACCCGCTTCATCTCGCCAAAACCTTCCTCGCTGAGGACGATAGCCCCACAGCCAACGGCTTCGCCCTGCGGACTGCGGATCGCCAGGGCGATCACTGTCTCCGGCGGCAGCTGACCGAGGTCCAGCAGATGGTTGCTCTCCGCCGGGTAGAGTGTCTCCTGCCAAGCGTCGAGGGCGGCAATCAGGGCGGTAAATTCGGCGTCGGTGGGGGCGATGTCGGTGATGGTATACATAGGTGAGCTCCTTTTTTTACGCCACTGTAGCGCGCCCCGGAACGGTTACCGCCATAGCATTAACTTATATTGCCGCCCGCCACTTGCGCTAACTAACTGAAACGCAGTAACTTTATCCCCTGCTGTCCGTTTTTGAGACCTGAATATGCGCACCAAAGCCCGTAAAGTGATGATTATTGGCGCCGGTAACGTCGGCGCGTCAGCGGCCTACGCCCTGCTCAACCAGAGCATTTGTGAGGAGCTGATCCTCGTCGACCTTAACCAGCCGCGCGCCGAGGCCCACGCTCAGGACCTCAGCGATGCCGCGGCCTATCTGCCGGGAATGATGACCATCTCCACCCGCGAGGCCAGCGACTGCGCCGATGTCGACATCGCGGTGATCACCGTCTCCGGCGGCGCGCTGCGCCCCGGCCAGAGCCGTCTCGATGAACTGACCACTACCGCGAAAATCGTCAAGAGCATTGTGCCGACGATGATGGCCAACGGGTTTAACGGCATCTTCCTGGTGGCCACCAACCCGTGTGACATCATCACCTGGCAGGTATGGCAGCTCTCCGGCCTGCCGCGCAGCCAGGTGCTGGGCACCGGCGTCTGGCTGGATACCACCCGCCTGCGTCGTCTGCTGGCGCAGGAGCTGAACATTGGCGCCCAGAGCATCGACGCTTTTATCCTCGGCGAGCACGGCGATACCCAGTTTCCGGTATGGTCGCACTCCTCGGTATATGGCACGCCGATCGCCGACCTCTACCAGCAACGCACCGGCCGGCCGCTCGACCGGGAGGCGATGGCCGACAAAGTGCGCAAGCTGGGGTTTGAGATCTACGCCGGCAAAGGCTGTACGGAATATGGCGTGGCAGGCACCATCGCCGAGATCTGCCGCAATATTTTTACCGGCAGCCACCGCGCGCTGGCGGTCTCCTGCATTCTTGACGGTGAGTACGGGGTCAGCGGCGCGGCGGCTGGGGTGCCGGCGGTGCTGGCCCAGGGGGGCGTGGAGCAGATTATCGAACTGCGGCTGGCCGGCGAAGAACAGGCGAAGTTCAGCCAGTCGGTTGCGGTGATCAAAGCCAATATCGCGCGTCTGCCCTGACGGCAGACGGCGGCGTCTGGATCAGTCGGCAATGATCAGCTGAGGGGAAAGGGTCACCAGCGCCTCGCGGGTCGCTTCCGGCAGGTGGCCGTCGGTGACGATATCGGTCAACGACTCCAGCGGGGCAATGTTGAAGAGTGACCAGGCGCCGTATTTGGAGCTGTCCGCCAGCAGAATGCGCCGGCGGGCATTGGCCATCAGATCGCGTTTCAGGGCGGCCTTCTCCTCCGTCGGGGCGGTGATCCCTTTCTCAAGGTCCCAGCCGTTGCAGCTGACGAAGGCGAGATCGGGCCAGATGGTCTGCAGCAGGCGGCGGCCGTGATCGCCGATGCACGACTGGCTGCTGTCATCGATGCGCCCGCCGATAATCGTCACTTCAATCTGCTTAAATTCCGACAAAAACAGGGCGATATGTAAATCGCTGGTGATCACCCGCAGCGGCAGATGGGTGATCTGCCGCGCCAGTTCAATCATGGTGGTGCCGGCATCAAGCACAATGGCGTCGCCGGCTTTCACCAGCGCTGCCGCCGCGCTGGCGATCGCCTGCTTTTCCAGCGGGCTGCGCTGGGCTTTCTCCAGCGTCGTCGGCTGGGCAGGAATAAACCGGTTCAACGTCACCCCGCCGTGCGTGCGGCTGATCACCCCTTCCTGATCGAGTTTGATCAGGTCGCGGCGAATGGTGGCTGGCGAGGCGTTGGTCGCCGCCACCAGCTGGTCGACTGTCACCAGATTATGGCTTTTCAGGAAGTCCATAATCTGCTCTAACCGGTTATATCCCTTCATGTTATTCCTGCGCGATGTGCATGGCGAGCTCAATGGAGGTTGCCATGCTCTCAGACTTCGCTTTACCTGTCCAGGCAATATCAAACGCGGTGCCATGATCCGCAGAGGTGCGGATAAACGGCAGCCCAGCGGTGATATTGACCCCATCATAGAATCCCAGCAGCTTCAGCGGAATATGCCCCTGGTCGTGATACATCGCCACGACCATGTCGTACATCCCCTCATGACACTGCATAAACACCGTGTCCGGCGGACAGGGGCCGGTTACCTCCACTCCCTGCTCCCGCATGGCGGCAACCGCGGGGGCGACGATGCGGATCTCTTCATCGCCAAACAGGCCGTTCTCCCCGGCGTGCGGGTTCACGCCGGCGACCGCAATACGCGGACGCTGATAGCCGACCCGGCGCAGAAAGCGATCCGCCACGCCGATCACTGTCTCGATCCGCTGCTGGTTGAGGGTGTCAAGGAACTGGCGCAGGGCGATATGGGTGGTGATATGGATAACCTTAAGCTTTTCGGTGTACAGCACCATGGCGTAATCGGTGGTTTGCGTCAGGTGGGCCAACAGTTCCGTATGGCCGGGAAAAGCATGCCCCGCCAGATGCAGCGCCTCTTTATTCAACGGCGCGGTGGCGATGGCCGCGACGGCGCCCTCCAGCGCGAGGCGGGTCGCCCGCTTAATGCAGCGAAACGCCAGATCCCCGGCCTGGGCCTGCACTTCGCCAGGACGCAGCCCCTGCGGGTCGCTGAGCGGCTCATCGATGACGTTAATCGTCGCCGGGGCAAAGCTTGCCTCGGCGGGATGGTCAATGATGCGCAGCTCCGCCCGCGGGGTGATGTTCAACGCCAGGATACGCCGCAGCGTCTGCGCGCAGCCCACCACCACCACCGGCGCGCCGCTCAGCGCCCCTTCGGCGAGGGATTTGATAATAATCTCCGGACCAATCCCTGCCGGGTCGCCCATTGTGACTGCAATGATGTTAGACACTCAGTTTCTCCTCAATAAAATTCACAACATGTAATAGCGTGGTGTCGGTGCCGAATCCTCCGGCTTTAGTCATCACCGGCCGCGACCAGCGGCCGCCGAGGAAGTATCCGTAGGGGACGCACTCCGCGACCCGGCCGCGGATCTGAAAACCGGTGGCGCCGAGCGCCTGAGCCACGGCGATGGCCACATCGCCACCGGAGAGGTACAGCGCGCCAGGGGGGCACAGCACCACCGCCTGTGCCGTAACGTCGGCAAGCCAGGCGCAGATGTGCTCCCCGTAGGCCGCACGGCTGAGACCGCGTTCGCGGCACTGGGCTTCAATCCCGTGCCGGACGGCGTTATTCGGGCGGGTGGTCACCACGCAGTGATCACCCTCACGCAGCACCTCGGCGATCCGCGAGGCTTCCTCCTTCGGCGATCCGCTAAAGGCCTGTTCGACATCAATTTCGATCTTTCTCACTCGGGAATGAGCCTGCAGCGCCGCGACCTGGCGCTGCGCCATCTCGCTCATCGAGCCGACCACCGCCAGCAGCGGCCCCTGCTCGCTGCGGCGCAGGCGGCGCGCCAGCGCCTCGCAAAGGCCTGCCGAGCCGACCAGCAGGGTCTCCTGCGCATGAGGAGCGACGGCGTCAATGACCTGATCCAGATGACGCTCTTCCCAGGCGTCGATAATCAGTACCTGCCTCGCTTCGCCCGCCGTCGCTAACGCTCCCGGAAGCTGGGCGGCGCTCAGCGACCGGCTCGGCAACCGGCTCTGCATGGCGAGAATGCCGGCAATATCCGCCCGGCTAACCGGCGTCTTCGGATCGCTGGCAAATTCGGTGTGATCGAGGGGTATCCCGTGTACATAGCAGCGTCCGTCCCGGGTATGCCGCCCGGCCGCCGGGTAAGCCGGCGCCACAACCGCCATCCGGCAGCCCTGCACCGTCATCATCGCTTCCAGTTCGGCACCGGGGTTGCCGCGCAGCGTGGAGTCGATCTTCTTTATCTGCCAGCGCGGGGCGAATCGCGCCGCGCCGCGCAGCAGAGCGGTGACCTTGTCGGCGGCCGCGGCGGCGGTCATCGCCCGGCTGTCGCTGTTGAGTATTAACGCCCGTGCGGATGACGCCTGCCCGGCGGAGAATGCCACTTCTACCGACATACCCGCCTCCGCCAGGCTGACCCCGGCGTCATTGGCTCCGGTAAAGTCATCTGCCAGCACCAGCACGCTGTTATTGCCGTCTTTCATTGTCCTGCCTTGTGGTGGTTGTAAACGTTGCAAACCTGAAATTGATTATATTCAATCATATTTGATTAAATGTGAGCAAGCTCAAGTTATTAAACCGCCGTATAAATTATAACTTTTCCCCATCAGACGAGTAGAACGACTCGTGAATGATTGAATTCAATCAACCACTACCAAGGAGAAACGCGTGGCGACGATACACAGCACGATCATCAGCGGGGCTGGCGCCTCATCGGCCCTGCTCCCGCTGCTGGCAGATAAAACCCGTATCCTGCTGGTGACCGACCAGAACGTCGGGGCGCTGGAGGCGACCCGGGCGATCCAGCGTCTGCTGGCGGCTGACGGGCGCCAGGTTGAGGTCATTAACAGTGTGCCTGCCGAGCCCAGTCATCAGGATGTGGCGGAGATCGTCAGCCAGCTGGGCGCTTCTCAACCGCAGATGGTCGTCGGCATTGGCGGTGGGAGCGTGCTGGACGTGGCGAAACTGCTGTCGGTGCTGCTGCATCCGCAAGCCCCCACTCTGACGGCCCTGCTGGCGGGTGAACAGCCGCAACGACGGCTATGCTCTCTGCTGATCCCTGCCACCGCCGGGACCGGCTCCGAAGCAACGCCGAACGCTATTCTGGCGATCCCCGAGCAGCAGACCAAAGTGGGGATCATCTCCCCGGTGCTGCTCCCGGACTACGTCGCCCTGCTGCCGGAGCTGACCACCAGCATGCCGGCCAGCATCGCAGCCTCGACCGGGATCGATGCTCTGTGCCATCTGCTGGAGTGTTTCACCTCCACCGTGGCCAACCCGATAAGCGATAACGCGGCGTTAATCGGTTTACACAAGCTGGTGCGTCATATCGAACGCTCGGTGGATCAGCCGCAGGATCTGACGGCGAAGCTGGAGATGCTCTGGGCCTCGTGGTACGGCGGCGCGGCGATCAACCATGCCGGCACCCATCTGGTGCATGCGCTCTCCTATCCGCTCGGCGGCACCTGGCACCTGCCGCACGGGGTGGCCAACGCCATTCTGCTGGCGCCCTGCATGCGGGTGGTCCGCCCCCACGCGGTGGCGAAGTTCGCTCAGGTCTGGGATCTGATCCCCGACGCGGACCTCACCCTCAGCGAGGAAGAGAAATCCCATGCGCTGGTGGCATGGCTGGCGGCGCTGGTCAAACGCTTACCGCTGCCCGATAACCTCGCCGCGCTCGGCGTTCCCGCAGACAGCATCCCCGCCCTCAGCGCGGCGGCGCAGAACGTGAAGCGCCTGATGAATAACGCCCCCTGCAGCGTCAGCCGTGAAGAGATCGCGGCTATCTACCAGACGCTGTTTCCGGAACATGCCTAACAGGAGAAAATCAAATGAGGAGAGCCATTAGCGGCGTACTCACCGCCATCGTTACCCCCTTTACCACCGAGGGAGCCCTTAACCTGCCATCGCTGCAGCAGCAGGTGCAGCGCCAGATCGCCGCGGGCAACGGCATATTCTGCGGCGGCACCAACGGCGAGTTTTTTGTCCTCAATGAGGAAGAGAAGATCGCCGTCGCCAGAACCTGCGTGGAGGCGGCCGCCGGTCGCGCGCCGGTGGTAGCCCACATCGGGGAGGTTTCCACCCGGGAGACCCGCCGGCTTGGCCAGCAGATCGCCCGCCTCGGGGTTGACGCGGTATCGGCCATCACCCCATGGTTCGTGCCCCTGAAGCAGGAAGAGCTGATAAACCACTATACGGCGATCGCCGACGCGCTGAGCGTCCCGCTCTTTCTTTACAATATTCCCGCCCGCACCGGTAACACCCTTGCGCCGGAGACAGCGCGTAAGCTGGCGCAGCACGACAATATCATTGGCATCAAGGATAGCGCCGGCAGCTACGACAGTCTGAAAGGCTTTCTTGACGCGGTACGCGACATTGACGGTTTCGACGTTCTCAACGGCCCGGACTCGCTTATCCATCAGGGGTTTGTCGACGGCTGCTCAGCCTGCATCTCGGGGCTTGCCAACGTCGCGCCTGCCGAGATCAACGCTATCTGGTCGCTGTTCCATGCTGGAGATATCGCCGGATCGCGCCAGGCGCAGGAGCGGGTAACGGGCCTGCGCACCGACCTGTACAAGGTAGCGTTCTCACCCGCGGCGGTGAAAAAAGCGCTGCAGCTGATGGGCCATGAGGTGGGCGACAGCCGCTACGCGGTGCAGTTTAGTGACCAGCAGCTGCAGGAAATACGCGGCATCATTGCCCGTTATTTAGCGTAATACCCGCTGCGTTTCGTAAATAAAACAGACCGGGTACCGCCGTACCCAGGATTCGTACGCCCAGAGAGAGGCTAAGATGAATCATTTTACCGCTGAAGATACCTTTATTATTGTCGGCATTGTCATTGCCTATATTCTGTTTACCACCTGGCTGACATTCCGTATTCGTAGTAAGAATTCCGGGGATTTTATGGAAGGCTCGCGCGCCATGCCGGCCTTTATTGTCGGTATATTACTGATGTCGGAATATATTGGCGCCAAATCAACCATCGGTACCGCTCAGGCCGCCTTTGAGAGCGGAATTGCCGCCTCATGGTCCGTGCTGGGGGCGGCCATCGGCTTCCCGCTGTTCGGTTTGATTCTGGTAAAGCGCATCTATAACACCGGGAAAATCACCATATCCGGGGCTATCGCTGAGAAATATGGCACCAGTACCAAAAATATCATCTCCCTGATCATGATTTATGCGCTGTTGCTGGTTAACGTGGGCAACTACGTCAGCGGCGCCGCGGCTATTTCCACCGTCTTAAAAGTCAACTTACCCGTGGCCGCCTTTATTACCGCCATCGTCAGTACCTTCTATTTCGCCTTCGGCGGCATGAAAGGCGTCGCCTGGGTCACCATGTTACACAGCGCGTTAAAATACGCTGGTCTGCTGATCATTCTGGGTTTTGCTCTGTCCAAAACCGGCGGCTTCACGCCGATGATTGAGAAGATGCCGGATTACTACTGGACGTGGGATGGCAACATTGGCGCTGGCACTATCTTCGCCTGGCTTATCGGCACTATCGGCTCCATCTTCTGCACCCAGTTTGTTATCCAGGCGATCAGCTCCACCAAAGACGTCCGGTCAGCAAAGCGCTCCACGTGGATCGCCTTCTTTTTCTGCCTGCCCATCGCCCTTGCCATCGCCATCATCGGCGTGGCGGCGAAGTATCTGCATCCGGAAATCAACAGCCTGTACGCCCTGCCGGTATTTCTGCAGGACATGAATCCCTGGCTGGCGGGGCTCGTGACAACGTCACTTGTGGCCTCGATATTCGTCAGCGTAAGTACCGTTGCTCTGGCCATTGCCTCGCTGGTGGTGAAAGATTTCTACGTGCCATGGCGTAACCCGACCCCGGACCAGGAGTTCAGAGCCACGCGCTGGGCATCGTTAATTATCGGCTTCCTGCCGCTGATCTTTGTGCTGCTGGTGCCGGAAGTGCTGAAACTCTCCTTCTTCACCCGCGCCATCCGCCTGTCCATTACCGTGGTGGCGGTCATCGCCTTCTATGCCCCCTTCTTCAGGAGCACCCGCGGCGCCAATGCCGGTCTGATCGGCGCCTGCGTGGTGACCTCCGTCTGGTATTTACTTGGCGATCCGTTCGGCATCAATAACATGTATGTCGCCCTGGCGACCCCGGCGATCATTATGGTCATCGATCGCCTGATCCCGAATAAATCACAATCATCCCCTGCCCCTGTTGAGCAACGTGGAGTCTAAAACATGTCCGCAATTCCTTCTTTCGACGGCGTCATTCGCCAGCACCAGCAAGATGAACATATCGCATGGGCGATGCTCCCCAACGCCTGCCCGCAAAATCATGCCGCCAACCTGCTTCAGCTGGATGATGGCTGCCTGATGTGCGTCTGGTTCGGCGGCTCCCAGGAGGGGAAAGCCGACATTTCGATCTGGGGTTCGCGGTTAGCCCCCGGCAGCGATCGCTGGAGCGAAGCGGTTAAGCTCTCCGACGATCCTGACCGCTCGGAACAAAATCCGGTGCTGTTTCAGGCGCCGGACCAGGTAGTGTGGCTGTTATGGACGGCGCAATTCGCCGGCAACCAGGATACCGCCATTGTGCGCTACCGCCAGTCACACGACGGCGGGCAAAGCTGGGGACCCATCGACACCCTGTTGGATCAGCCCGGTACCTTTATTCGCCAGCCGATTAGCGTCATGCCTGACGGCAGCTGGCTGCTGCCGGTGTTTTACTGCCGCACTGCACCCGGCGAGAAATGGGTGGGTAATAATGACGTCAGCGCGGTGAAGATCTCCTCCGACGGCGGCAGAAGCTGGCGCGACGTGGCGGTCCCGGAGAGTCTTGGCTGCGTCCATATGAGCATCACCGCGCATCCCGACGGCGGACTGGCGGCCTTCTTTCGCAGTCGCTGGGCGGATCACATCTGGTTCAGCCGCTCCAGCGACCAGGGTGAAAGCTGGTCTGCGCCGGTGCCAACGACGCTGCCGAACAACAACTCGTCCATTCAGGCGACGACTCTCGACAATGGCGAACTGGCGCTGGTGTTTAATAATATGAGCGCCGCCGGGGCCACCGAACGCCGAGCCTCACTGTACGATGAAATTGCGGATGACGATGGCCGTAAGGAGCCGGAAACAACCGGAAAAAGCGCCTTCTGGGGCGCGCCCCGCGCGCCGATGACGGTGGCGATCTCGCCTGACGGCGGCAAAAGCTGGCCGTGGCTGCGTAATCTTGACGAGGGCGACGGCTACTGCATGACCAATAATTCGGAGCAGAAGCTGAACCGGGAGTTCTCCTACCCCAGCATCAAACAGGGAGCAGACGGTAATTTGCATATCGCCTACACCTGGTACCGTCAGGCGATCAAGTATGTTCGCGTTTCGCCACAGTGGGTGAAAGGAGAAAGCGCATGATTATCGGTACCCTGCAGGCGCTGCACCAGGCTGGTCTGCCGCCGGCGTTAAAGCAGCTTTTGAGCAGCGAGGCCTGTTCGCTGGCCGCCCTGAGCGCCAGAGAGGATGGCCGCTTCCAGCCCGACGGCGCGCCGTGGTTCTGCACCCTCGGCGTGGCGCAAACCCAGCCTGCGGCCGAGCGGCATACGGAATATCATCGCCAGTGGGCGGATATTCAGGTCATCCTGGCCGGCGAGGAGCGGATCCAGGCGGGCATGGCTGCCGTGATGCGCCCGCAGGATAATGAGCTTAAGCCCGACCTCTATCTCTGTCAGCCGGCCCCGGAGAGTGTCTCTATTCTGCTGCGTCCCGGCGACTTCGCGGTCTTTTACCCCGGCGAACCGCACCAGGCGCTGTGTGCGGTTTCGACGCCAGCGCCGGTCAGAAAAGCGGTATTCAAGATACCGGCAGCGATGCTGGAGGCGCAATGAAGCGGGCCATAGTCACCGGGGCCAGCTCCGGGATCGGCGCCGCGGTGGTGAGGCAATTGCTGGAGGACGGCTGGCAGGTGGTCGGCATGAGCCGTTCGCTGCCGCCCTTCTCACAGCCGAACTTTCGCCATCTGGAGGTCGATGTCAGCCAACGCAGCGCGCTGCTGGCGGCGCTGGAACAGATTGAGCCTCCTCAGGCCATCATCCACGCCGCGGGTTCGATGACCGCCGCGCCCCTGGGCAATCTTGATCCACTGCGCGGCGAGTCGCTGTGGCGTTTACATGTCGACGCGGCCCAAACGCTGGTCAATCACTTCGCCCCGGCCATGGAGCCGGGCGGGAGGGTTGTTCTGCTGGGAAGCCGAACATCACGAGGCGCAGCGGGTCGTTCCCAGTATACGGCCACCAAAGCCGCGCTGGTCGCCCTTGCCAGAAGCTGGGCGGCAGAGCTGGCGCCCGCAGGGGTGACGGTCAACGTGGTGGCGCCCGGGGCAACCGATACGCCGATGCTCCATCAGCCTGGCAGGGAAAGCTCTCCGCCGCGGCTGCCGCCGCTGGGGCGGCTCATTACCCCGCAGGAGGTGGTCTCGCTGATAAGCTGGTTATTGAGTGAGGGCGCATCGGCGATGACCGGACAGGAGCTGGTGATGTGCGGTGGCGCCTCCCTTGCCTGATGACGCACGCCGCGCCGTCCCCGGACAACGGAACGACGCGGCGGTGAGGATTAACGTAAATAGACAGTCCCGCGCAGATAGGTGGTGGCCTGGCCGCCGATCAGCACCCGGTCGCCCTGCCACTGGCAGCGCAGATCCCCGCCGCGGGCGGAGACCTGGCGCGCCATCATGGTGGTTTTCCCCAGTTTGTCGCCCCACCAGGGGATCAGCATGCTGTGGGCGGAGCCGGTCACCGGATCCTCCGGCACCCCTTCTCCCGGGCAGAAGAAGCGGCTGACAAAGTCATATTCCTCATCCGGCGCGCTCACGCAGATCATTTTGCCGAGCGTCTGCAGGCGCGCCATGTCCGGTTGCACCGCTTCAACCTGCCGGCGATCCGCCAGCAGCACCAGATAATCGCGCCCTTCCCGTACCTCGACGGCCGCCTCGAGGCCCAGCCCGGCCAGCAGGTCCGCCGGCGGATTGGCCACCGGGGTGGTCGTCCACGCCGGGAAGTCGAGCGTCAGCCAGTCGCCGCTGCGGGTCACCCGCAGGTCGCCGACAAAACGGGTGCTAAAGGTAATCGTCGCCGAGGGATGGTCGAGATATTCAAAAATAACGTGCGCCGTCGCCAGGGTGGCGTGGCCGCAGAGGTTGATCTCGCCAAGGGTGGTAAACCAGCGCAGCTCATAGCCTTCGTCGGTGCGGACGAAGAACGCCGTTTCGGACTGGTTATGCTGTTGGGCCATTTTCAGCAGCACATCGTCGGCTAACCACTCGCTGAGGGGGCAAACGGCCGCGGCATTGCCGCCGAAGTTTTTATCGCTGAAAGCATCGACCAGATAAAATTGTATTTCCTGCATACACTGTCCTTACTTTTTTTACTTTCCTTCAACATGACATAAAAGCGCCCCCCTGACACTATCCATAGCAAAATTAATTGCTTAACCGCACCTGGCCGTTTGCAGTGAAATGAGATGCAGATCACAAAATGATTGTCTTTTCGCCAGCAAACGTTTTAAGATCAGCGTCACATCTTCCCCTGAATCACCAGTCCAGAGCTTATGACTACGAATACGGTCTCACGCAAGGTAGCGTGGCTACGTGTCGTGACGTTGGCCATCGCCGCGTTTATTTTTAACACCACAGAATTTGCCCCGGTCGGTCTGCTGTCGGATATTGCCGACAGCTTCGGCATGGAAACCGCCCAGGTGGGCATGATGCTGACCATCTACGCATGGGTGGTGGCGTTAATGTCGCTGCCGTTTATGCTGCTGACCAGCAAAGTGGAGCGTCGGCGGTTGCTCATCGGCCTGTTTATTCTGTTTATCGCCAGCCATGTGCTGTCGTTCTTTGCATGGAATTTTGACGTGCTGGTCATCAGCCGCATCGGCATCGCCTTCGCCCATGCGGTGTTCTGGTCGATAACGTCGGCGCTGGCCATCCGCATGGCGCCTCCGGGCAAACGGGCGCAGGCGCTGAGCCTGATCGCCACCGGTACCGCGCTGGCGATGGTGTTTGGCATTCCGATCGGCCGCATCATCGGCCAGTATTTTGGCTGGCGGATGACCTTCCTGGCGATCGGCCTCGGCGCCTTAGCCACTCTGGCCTGCCTGGTGAAACTGCTGCCGACGCTGCCAAGCGAACACTCAGGCTCGCTGAAAAGCCTGCCGGTGCTGTTCCGTCGCCCGGCGTTGGTCAGCGTGTACATTCTGACCGTGGTGGTGGTGACCGCCCATTATACCGCCTACAGCTATATCGAACCCTTCGTCCAGACGGTGGCGGGTCTGAGCGGCAATTTTGCCACCGTACTGCTGCTGATCCTCGGCGGGGCCGGGATTATCGGCAGCATTCTGTTCGGCAAGCTCGGTAACCAGCACGCTTCGGGGCTGATAAGCCTCGCCATCGGCCTGCTGCTGGCCTGTCTGCTGCTGCTTTTGCCGGCCTCGCATAACCCGCACCACCTGATGCTGCTCAGCATCTTCTGGGGGGTGGCGATCATGATTATCGGTCTCGGCATGCAGGTGAAAGTGCTGGCCTCCGCCCCGGACGCTACCGACGTCGCCATGTCGCTGTTCTCGGGCATCTTTAACATCGGCATTGGCGCCGGCGCGCTGGTGGGCAGCCAGGTGAGTCTGCACCTCTCTATGGCCTCCATCGGCTACATCGGCGCCATCCCGGCGCTGGCAGGCCTGATCTGGGCCCTGCTGATCTTCCGTCGCTGGCCGGTATCGCTGGAAGAGCACCAGCCGCACCACTCTTGATTGAGCCGCAAAAAAAAGCCCGTCGGTATCGCTCCGGCGGGCTTTTGTCTCTCTGCGCATCACCGCGGTCAGGGATGCCAGGTCGAAATGATCTCCAGCACGCCGTTAATAATGAACTGCACGCCCATGCAGACCAGCAGGAAGCCCATCAGCCGCGAAATGGCCTCAATGCCGCCTTTGCCTACCAGACGCATAATCGCCCCCGAACTGCGCAGGCAACCCCAGAGAATGATCGCCAACAGGGCAAAGATAATCGGCGGCGCCGCCAGCACCACCCACTCCGGGAAGTCCACGCCGTGCTTCACGGTTGAGGCGGAACTGATGATCATCGCGATGGTGCCCGGACCGGCGGTGCTTGGCATGGCCAGCGGCACAAAGGCGATATTGGCGGTTGGCTCATCCTGTAGCTCTTCCGATTTGATCTTCGCTTCCATCGAATCGTGGGCTTTTTGCTGGGGGAACAGCATGCGGAAACCGATAAAGGCCACAATCAACCCCCCGGCGATACGCAGCCCAGGTATTGATATGCCGAATGTATTCATCACCACCTGGCCGGCATACCACGACACCATCAGGATGGCGAAGACATACACCGAAGCCATCAACGCCTGTTTGTTCCGCTCGGCGTTGTTCATATTGCCCGCCAGGCCAAGGAACAGCGCCACGGTAGTCAGCGGATTCGCCAGCGGTAACAGCACCGCCAGGCCGAGCCCTATCGCTTTAAACAAATCAAACATAGTTAAAAAAAGTCCCGTAAATATTCATTTTTTAAGGATGGTTTCACGCCGTGAGTATACCGTCTTCAACAATTCCAACGCCAGCCTGCTGATAAATCACCTTCGCCAAAAATTAACAAGCGTTAGAAAATTCACAAACAGTGACCCGTGTAGAATTTTCTTGTTTTAGCAAATCGTGGCATCGGCCAATTCATAATGTTGACTTATGATTGCCTGGGCAATAGTATCACTCGCAACTAAATCATTGCCTGGGCAACCATCATGAAAAGTACCAGCGACCTGTTCAACGAGATGATCCCGCTGGGCCGCTTGATCCAGATGGTTAACCAGAAAAAAGATCGCCTGCTCAACGACTACCTCTCACCCATGGATATTACCGCGACCCAGTTCCGGGTGCTCTGTTCCATTCGTTGCGAGGTATGTATTACCCCCGTTGAGCTGAAAACCGTGCTTTCCGTCGACCCGGGCGCGATGACGCGTATGCTCGACCGCCTGGCGTGTAAAGGCTGGATTGAACGGTTACCCAACCCCGCTGACAAGCGTGGCGTGCTGGTGCAGTTGACGCCAGACGGCGCAGCCCTTTGCGAGCAGTGTCATCAGGTTGTGGGTCAGAAGTTACACCAGGAGTTAACAAAAAATCTGTCGGCGGACGAAGTCGCCATGCTTGAGCAACTCCTCAAGAAGGTCCTGCCGTAAAAATAAGAAGAGGTAAGATGATGTCCAGACGTAATAATGACGCCATCACTATCCATAGTATTTTGTCGTGGATCGAGGATAACCTGGAATCGCCCCTGTCGCTGGAAAAAGTGTCTGAGCGCTCAGGTTACTCCAAGTGGCACCTGCAACGTATGTTTAAGAAAGAGACCGGCCATTCCCTCGGCCAGTACATCCGCAGCCGTAAGCTGACGGAGATTGCGCAAAAGCTCAAGCAGAGCAATGAACCAATCCTGTACCTGGCGGAACGCTACGGTTTCGAATCGCAGCAGACCCTGACGCGAACGTTTAAAAACTATTTCGATGTTCCGCCCCACAAATATCGCATAACGAATGTACCTGGCGAATCCCGCTATCTGCATCCGCTAAATAACTGTTGTTAATCGCCTGCATTATTAAAGACGTATTGAGGAAATCATGAAACTATTCGCTGCCGCAGCCATCGTCGTTCTGTCGCTGGCATCCAGCTTCAGCTATGCGGAGCAAACCACCACGCCGGTGCGGCAAAACCAGCGTGACACAATGATTCTCCCTTCGGAACATAACGACTCGCCGTTTGATTTCAATCATATGGCGGCCGGCAATGATAAATCTGACGAACTTGGCGTGCCGTACTACCAGCAGCACGACCTGTGATGCCATTACACGCATACTTGTGTATAGCCCCGTCTCCGGGGCTTTTTTTTACCCGCGCGCCATGCCCGGCCGCACCAGACGCAGACCGAAAACGTTGATATAGAGCCCGGCCATGATCAGCGCCGCCCCGGCGAGCTGCAGTCCACTCAGCGTCTCTCCCAGCAGCAGCGCGGCGCTGGCCATCCCCACCACCGGCACCAGCAGCGACAGCGGCGCCACCCGCCAGGTTTCATACCGCCCCAGCAGCGAGCCCCAGATACCGTAGCCGACAATAGTGGCGATAAACGCCAGGTAAAGCAGCGAGAGAACCGTCAGCACATCGATCTGGCGCAGACTCGCCAGCATCAACTGCGGGCCATCGATCAGCCACGAGGCGAGCATAAACGGCAGCACCGGGATCAATGCGCTCCACACCACCAGCGACATGATCGGCGGCCGGGTCGCCTGGGACATGATTTTTTTGTTGAAAATATTGCCGCAGGCCCAGCTGAGCGCCGCCGCCAGGGTCAGCATAAAGCCCACCAGCGGGACATGTTCCCCTCCGAGGCTCCCCTCCACCAGCACCAGCACGCCGAAGATCGCCAGAGCGATCCCCGCCAGCTGCTTGCCCTGCAGGCGTTCGCCAAAGACGAAGGCGCCGAGGATGATGGTAAAGAAGGCTTGCGCCTGCAGAACCAGCGACGCCAGCCCCGCCGGCATGCCCAGGCCGATAGCGCAGAACAGAAAGGCAAACTGGCCAAAGCTAATGGTCAGGCCATAGCCCAACAGCAGGCGCAGCGGAATGGCTGGCCGGGCGACAAACAGCAGCGCCGGGAAGGCCACCAGCATAAAGCGCAGGCCCGCCAGCATCAGCGGCGGCATATTGTGCAATCCCAGCTTAATCACCACGAAGTTAAGCCCCCACACCACCACTACCAGCAGCGCCAGCAGTCCATCTTTCCTCGTCATACCCCTGCCTCTGTCGTTATTAGAATTTTTGTGAACAAAATCAAAGTAGCGAAAAAGCGGCCGCCAGGATAGATCATTATTTTTGGCAGGTTCAGAAGTGCCGATCGCGACCGGGGCGACCTGTACAAGGCGTGATGACCGTGTTATTTGTGATCGAAGACATAAAATTATAACAACATGACAGGCAAGGAAATCATGATCACCACACTCCGGCGCTCCACCATCGCGCTGCTGGCATCGTCGTTACTGTTGACTATCGGCCGCGGGGCCACACTGCCGTTTATGACCATCTACCTCACCCGACGCTATCAGCTGGAGGTGGATGTGATCGGCTACGCCCTGTCGCTGGCCCTGGTGGTCGGCGTGCTGTTCAGCATGGGCTTTGGCATCCTCGCGGACAAGTTCGACAAAAAGCGCTATATGGTGTGGTCAGTGCTGGTATTTATCCTCGGTTTCAGCGCGATACCGCTGGTCCATAACGCGACCCTGGTGGTGATCTTCTTTGCGCTGATCAACTGCGCCTATTCGGTCTTTTCCACCGTACTGAAAGCCTGGTTCGCCGACCGGCTGACGGCGGAGAAAAAAGCGCGCATCTTCTCGCTGAACTACACCATCCTCAACATCGGCTGGACCGTCGGGCCGCCTATCGGCACGCTGCTGGTGATGCACAGCATTAATCTGCCCTTCTGGCTGGCGGCGGCCTGCGCCGCCTTCCCGCTGGTGTTTATTCAGCTATTTCTCCAGCGGGATGGGGCCACCGCCGCCCAGCCGGGAGCTGCCGCCTGGACGCCTTCGGTGCTGCTGCGCGACCGCGCGCTGCTGTGGTTTACCTGTTCCGGGCTGCTGGCCTCCTTCGTCGGCGGCGCCTTCGCCTCCTGTATCTCGCAGTACGTGCTGGTGGTCGCCAGCAGCGACTTCGCCGAGAAAGTCGTGGCCGTGGTGCTGCCGGTTAACGCCGCGGTGGTCGTCGCCCTGCAGTACGCCGTTGGCCGGCGGCTGAGCGCGAGAAATATCCGCCCGCTGATGACCTTCGGTACCGTCTGCTTTGTGATCGGCCTCGTGGGCTTTATGTTCTCCGGCGCCAGCCTGTGGGCGTGGGGGATCTCGGCGGCGATCTTCACCCTTGGCGAGGTGATTTATGCCCCCGGCGAGTATATGCTGATTGACCATATCGCCCCGCCGGGAATGAAGGCCAGCTACTTCTCCGCTCAGTCGCTGGGATGGCTGGGCGCGGCCTTCAACCCGATGTTCACCGGGTTGATCCTCACCCATCTGCCGCACTGGTCGCTGTTTGTCATTCTTATCGCGGCCATTGTCGCCGCCTGGCTGATGATTTTCCGGGGGATGAATGCCCGTCCCTGGCAGCCGGATTCCCCGCTGGCCAGGGCCTGACGCCAGCTGACATGCGGCTGTCAGGTTGCTGTCGGGCCGTTGTCGGGTCGCTGTCGTGGTGGCTGACGGCCCGCTTTTCCATACTCCATCACAGGTTTACATCCGCAGAACGTCATGGAGCATATGAATATGAACAGCATCAATCAGGTCAAACAATTACGGCTGCAGCGCGCCTGGTCCCAGGAACAGCTGGCCGAAATGGCGGGGCTCAGCGTCCGCACGATCCAGCGCATTGAGAATGGCGAACGCCCGGGGCTGGAGACCCTCAGCGCCCTCGCCGCGGTCTTTGAGGTGACGGTGGCCGAGATCGGCGGCGAAGCCTCGCGGGAGGGCGCGCCGGGTCCGCAAGCTTCGCTGGATCTGCGTATAGAGGAAGCGAAAGCGCGGGTGCAGCAGGAGAGTCGCTTTTTTCGTTCGCTGTCGGTGGCGCTGGTGGTCTGCGTGCTGCTGGCGGTGCTCAACCGGTACACGAACCCGCAGTACTACTGGTCCGGCTGGGTCGCTCTGATCTGGGGCGCTCTGCTGGTGGTGAGAGGATTACGTCTGTTCGTCTTTGGCGAATGGATCAAAAACTGGCGCCAGGCGCGCCTGCAGCGGCTGCTGCGTAAATAGCATGGAAACCGGCGGCGCGCGCCGCCGGCCCGATCAGATAGTCACCAGGGCTCGCACGCCGTCGGTTTCCATATCTCCGCCCTTTCCCTGCTGGACGATGGCGCCGCGCGACATCACCAGGTAGTGGTCCGCCAGCCCGGCGGCAAAGTCATAGAATTGCTCCACCAGCAGAATGGCCATATCCCCGCGGCTCGCCAGTTGACGGATCACCTCGCCAATCTCTTTGATGACCGAGGGCTGGATCCCCTCGGTGGGCTCATCGAGGATCAGCAGCTGCGGACGGCTGGCCAGCGCGCGGCCGATCGCCAGCTGCTGCTGCTGACCGCCGGATAAGTCACCGCCCCGCCGCTGCTTCATGGTCTTGAGCACCGGGAAAAGCTGGTAAATCTCCTCCGGCACCTGCTGCGCCTCGCGGGCGGGAAAGCGCGACAGCCCCATCAGCAGGTTTTCTTCCACCGTCAGGCGAGGAAAAATCTCGCGTCCCTGGGGGACGTAGGCCACCCCGGCCTGCACCCGCTGGTGCGGTTTACGGTGGGTGATGTTCTGATCCTGCCAGCGCACCTCGCCGCTGCGCGCCGGAATAAGCCCCATCAGACATTTCAGCAACGTGGTCTTACCGACGCCGTTGCGCCCCAGCAGGCAGGTGACCTCGCCCTGACGGGCGGTAAAATCCACCCCGCGCAAGATGTGGCTCCCGCCGTAGTACTGATGTAACTGACTCACCTGTAACATTGTCGCTCCTTAACGTCCCAGATAAACTTCAATGACCTGCTCATTGGCCTGCACCTCCCGCAGCGACCCCTCCGCCAGCACCTGGCCCTGATGCAGGACCGTCACCCGGTCGGCGATGGTCTCGACAAACCCCATGTCGTGCTCCACCACCATCAGGGAGTGCTGTCCGGCCAGCGTGCGAAACAGCTCCGCGGTATATTCGGTTTCCGCATCGGTCATGCCGGCCGCTGGCTCATCAAGCAGCAGCAGATGCGGCTCCTGCACCAGCAGCATGCCGATCTCAAGAAACTGTTTCTGGCCATGGGACAGCAGACCCGCCTGGCGGTAGCGTTCGCCGTCGAGGCGCAGCAGGCGCAGCACCTCATTCAGCCGATCGTCCTGTTCGCTGCTCAGCCGGGCGCGCAGGCTGGCCCACACCGATTTATCCCCCTTCATCGCCAGGGCGAGATTTTCCGCCACCGTCAGCGCTTCGAAGACCGTCGGCTTTTGAAACTTGCGCCCGATACCCTGGCGGGCGATGGCCACCGGGTCGAGAGTAGTCAGATCCACCGACTGGTCATAGATCGCTTTGCCGCTCTGCGGCCGGGTTTTACCGGTGATCACGTCCATCAGGGTGGTCTTGCCCGCGCCGTTGGGGCCGATCACGCAGCGCAGCTCGCCGACGCCTATCGACAGCGACAGATCCGTCAGCGCCCGGAAACCGTCAAAGCTGACGTTAATGTTCTCCAGCTGCAGTACCGGGTCGGTTTGCGCACGGAAGCGATCTCCGGGCAGCTGGCGGGTAAACAGTCCTTCATCCGGTTGCATTAGCGGTCTCCTCGACGCAGCAGCCCCATCACCCCGCGGGGTAAAAACAGGGTCACGATGATGAACATGAGGCCAAGAAACAGCTGCCAGTACTCCGGCATCGCCACGGTGAAAATGCTTTTCGCGCCATTGACCAGCCCGGCGCCAAGCACCGGGCCGATCAGGGTGCCGCGCCCGCCGAGCGCCACCCAGATGGCGGCCTCGATGGAGTTGGTCGGCGACATTTCGCTGGGGTTGATGATCCCCACCTGCGGGACGTATAACGCCCCCGCCAGGCCGCAGAGCACCGCCGACAGCGTCCACACCAGCAGCTTGAAGCCGCGCGGGTCGTACCCGCAGAACATCAGGCGGTTCTCGGCATCCCGCACCGCGGTGAGGATGCGGCCAAACTTACTCTGCGCCAGCGCCGAGCCCAGCCACAGGGTCAGCAACAGCAGCAGAACCGTGGCCATAAACAGCGCCGCCCGGGTGCCGGTGGCGGTGACCGGAAAGCCCAGCAGCGTGGTAAATCCGGTGAAGCCGTTGTTACCGCCAAACCCGGTCTCGTTGCGAAAGAACAGCAGCATACCGGCATAGGTCAAGGCCTGGGTCATGATCGAGAAATAGACCCCTTTGATCTTCGAGCGGAAGGCGAACCAGCCGAAAACCAGCGCCAGCAGGCCGGGAACCAGCACCACCAGCGCCATCGCCCAGGCGAAATGCTGCGTGCCCCACCAGAACCAGGGCAGCTCGTTCCAGGAGAGAAAAGACATGAACGCCGGCAGACCGTCCCCCGCCGCCTGGCGCATCAGGTACATGCCCATGGCGTACCCGCCGAGGGCAAAGAAAATCCCGTGGCCAAGGGATAGCATACCCGCGTAGCCCCAGACCAGATCCAGCGCCACCGCCACGATGGCGTAGCAGAGGATTTTACCGCTCAGGGTCAGCAGCCAGCTCGGCACCGCCAGCGGATGGGAGGCCGGCAGCAGCGCCAGGAATGGCATGCTCAGCAGCCCCAGCACCAGCAGGATCCCCAGCCAGCGCAGAGGCCGCGGCGCGCGCTGCGCCAGCGTTAAGGTAATGGGTTGGCTCATCAGTCAATAACCCTCCCTTTCAGCGCGAACAGACCCTGCGGGCGTTTCTGAATAAACAGAATAATCATCACCAGGATCAGGATCTTGCCCAGCACCGCGCCCATTTGGGGTTCGAGAATTTTGTTGAAAATGCCCAGCCCAAAGGCTGCCGCCACGCTGCCGGCCAGCTGACCGACGCCGCCCAGGACCACCACCAGGAACGAGTCGATGATATAGCCCTGACCCAGCTCCGGGCCGACGTTGCCAAGCTGCGACAGCGCCACGCCGCCCAGCCCGGCAATACCGGAGCCGAGACCAAAGGCCAGCATATCCACCCGCCCGGTAGGCACGCCGCAGCAGGCGGCCATCGCCCGGTTCTGCGTCACGGCGCGGACGTTCATTCCGAGGCGGGTGCGGTTCAGGATGAGCCAGGTGAAGCACAGCACCAGCAGGACGAACGCCAGCACCGCCAGCCGGTTCCACGGCAGGATCAGGTTCGGCAGGACCTGCACGCCGCCGGAGAGCCAGGCGGGGTTCGCCACCTCCACGTTCTGGGCGCCGAACAGCATCCGAACCAGCTGAATAAGCATCAGGCTGATCCCCCAGGTGGCGAGCAGCGTCTCCAGCGGCCGACCATACAGATGACGAATAATGGTGCGCTCGAGCGCCATGCCGATCCCGGCGGTGACCAGGAAGGCCACCGGCAGCGCGACCAGCGGATAAAAGGCCAGCCACTGCGGCGCGAGCTGCGCCAGGACCTGCTGTACCAGCCAGCAGCTGTAGGCGCCGATCATCAGCATCTCGCCATGGGCCATGTTAATCACCCCCAGCAGGCCGTAGGTGATCGCCAGCCCCAGCGCGGCCAGCAGCAGCACCGAGCCCAGCGACAGCCCCATAAAGGCCTGGCCCAGCAGATCGCCGAGCAGCAGACGATGTTTGATCTTTTGCAGGCTGTCGCTGGCCGCCTCGCGCACCGCCGCATCCGGCTCATGCTGGGCATCGGTAAAGGGGATCAGCAGCGCCTGGGTTTCCGGGTCCGCGGAATGGCCGAGCAGCGTCACGGCGGACAGCCGCGCGCTGGGCTCAGGCTGAGTCAACTGCAGGCGCGCCAGCGCCACCTCCAGCAGGCCCCGCACATTATCATCGTTCTCCGCCTTCAGCCGCTGCTGCAGCAGAGCGGCCATGGCCGGGGTCGCTTCCCGCTGTAGGGTGCGCGCCGCGGACGCTCGATCTGTGACGTTGTCACTTAAAATAAGATGGCTGGCCAGCGCGCCGGCAGCCAGATTGCGCAGGCGGTTGGTCAGACGGACCGGCCGGGTGTCGCCCTGCGGCGCGGCGGCGGCGCCCAGCGGTTGTAAGCCGCCCTGTCGGGCGCGGAAGGCATGTTTTCCGTCGTCCATCACCAGGCTCTCGCTGGTTAACGCCCGCAGCAACGGCAGGCGATCCGCCTGCGGCGCTGCCGCCCACTTGGTCAACAGCTGCGCCTGCTGGCTGCGGCTGGCGGCGACGAAATCATCCGCCTCCGCAGCCTGCGCCCGCCATGGCAGCAAGCTCAGCAGCAGCGCCAACACACTCATGAGACGCAATGCGTTCATGTCGTTCTCCTCTGGTCAGCGGCCGACGGGATCGACGCTCCCGCCCCGTCGGCCCTGGCGCTTACTGGCTGACGGTTTTCACCGGATGGTCAGGTTTCTTATCATTACCGGGGATCCACGGACTCCACGGCTGTGCGCGGACGGGCTCATCGGTCTGCCAGACCACATTGAACTGGCCGTTGCCTTCGATTTCACCGATCATCACCGGCTTATGCAGATGGTGGTTGGTGGCATCCATCGTCAGGGTAAAACCGGACGGCGCTTTAAAGGTTTGCCCGGCCATGGCGTCGCGCACTTTGTCCACGTCGGTGGTGCCGGCTTTGGTCACCGCCTGCGCCCACATATGCAGACCCACCCAGGTCGCCTCCATCGGGTCGTTGGTCACCACCGTATCGGCATTCGGCAGCTTGTGCGCTTTGGCGTAAGCGCGATAGTCGGCGACAAAGGCTTTATTGGTCGGGTTATCGACCGACTCAAAGTAATTCCATGCCGCGAGGTTGCCGACCAGCGGTTTGGTATCGATGCCGCGCAGCTCCTCTTCCCCCACCGAGAAGGCCACCACCGGCACGTCGGTCGCTTTCAGACCCTGGTTAGCCAGCTCTTTGTAGAAAGGCACGTTGGAATCGCCGTTGATGGTGGAGACCACCGCCGTTTTGCCGCCGGCGGAGAATTTTTTGATATTGGCGACGATGGTCTGGTAATCGCTATAGCCGAACGGGGTGTAGACTTCTTCGATATCTTTGTCCTGGATCCCTTTGGCATGCAGGAAGGCGCGAAGGATCTTGTTGGTGGTGCGCGGATAGACGTAGTCGGTTCCCAGCAGGAAGAAGCGTTTGGCGCCGCCGCCGTCCTCGCTCAGCAGGTATTCCACCGCCGGGATGGCCTGCTGGTTAGGCGCCGCGCCGGTATAGAAGACGTTGGGGGACATCTCTTCCCCTTCGTACTGTACCGGGTAGAACAGCAGGCCGTTCAGCTCCTCAAACACCGGTAGCACCGATTTACGCGAGACCGAGGTCCAGCAGCCGAACACCACCGCCACCTTGTCCTGGGCCAGCAGCTGGCGCGCCTTCTCGGCGAACAGCGGCCAGTTGGAGGCCGGGTCAACCACTACCGGCTCCAGCTTCTTGCCCAGCACCCCGCCTTTGGCGTTGATGTCGTCGATGGCCATCAGGGCGACGTCCTTCAGCGGCGTTTCGGAAATCGCCATCGTCCCGGAGAGCGAATGCATAATCCCGACTTTAATGGTGTCGGCGGCATAGGCCTGGAATGAGAGACCCATAGCCATTACAGAGGCGGAGAGTGCAAAAGCTTTTAATAACGTTCTTCGTTGCATGATTCACTCCTGAGTAGCGCAAAAATAAAGAATTAACAGCTAACCAGAGGTGATAAGGCAAAAACGGTGCCAGGTTGTGAGAACAGCGGGATGCGGCGCAGGCGGAGAGCGGAGGCGAAGGAGATGGCAGCGTTGCCTCATCACGGTGCAACGCTGCGCTAAGAAAGGCATTACCAGACGTCGGCGGCGATGGCGGTCACCAGACGAACTTTTTGCCACTGCTGGTCTTCGCTGAGGGCGTTACCCTCTTCCGTGGAGGCGAAACCGCACTGCGGACTCAGGCAGATCTGCTCAAGCGGAACATACTGCGCCGCCTCGGCGAGACGCGCTTTGACCCCCTGCGGGTTCTCCAGCTCGCCGTTTTTGGTGGTGATCAACCCGAGGACCACCTGCTGATGGCCGGGACGAATAAAGCGCAGCGGCGCGAAATCCCCGGAGCGGTCGTTGTCATATTCGAGGAAGAAGGCATCGACATTGA
Source organism: Klebsiella sp. GG_Kp146 (assembly GCF_040061975.1). Lineage (NCBI taxonomy): Bacteria > Pseudomonadati > Pseudomonadota > Gammaproteobacteria > Enterobacterales > Enterobacteriaceae > Klebsiella > Klebsiella sp. GG_Kp146. The sequence continues at coordinate 82,373 of NZ_JBEAHA010000038.1, read as the reverse complement.
CGCCGCCAAACAGCACCTCGGCCACCGGCTCGTAACCGCCCTCCGAGATCCAGGTTGAGCGGAAATTACCCCGGCAGACGTGGAGGCCCACCGTCAGATCGGCCGGTTTGCCTTCCAGCGCCTGGTTCAGCACCCGGGCATAAATGCGCGCCAGCGCATCCGGATCGTCGCCGCGCTCGCGTACCTGCTGACGCTGGGCATCGGAGCACAGATAGGCCCAGACGGTATCGTCCAGTTGCAGATAGCGACAGCCGGCGTCATAAAAGGCGCGGATCGCGTCGCGCCAGGTGGTGGCCAGGTCGTCGAAGTAGTCGCTGAGATCCGGGTAAACGGTGGCATCAATATCTTTCCGACCGCCGCGGAAGTGCAGTACGCTCGGGCTGGGAATGGTCATCTTCGGCTGCGCGTCGCCGCTGATGCTTTTCAGATAGCGGAAATCCTCCAGCATCGGGTGGTCGCCGAACGCCAGCTTGCCGGTAACGCGTACGCCGTGGGCTTTGGTCTGCACGCCGTTGAACTGGATCCCCTGCTCGGCATCGTAACGCTCAACGCCCTGCAGGCCGTCGAAGAAATCGAAATGCCACCATGCGCGACGAAACTCGCCGTCGGTGACCACGTGCAGGCCGCAGTCGCACTGCTGCTGGACCAGATGACGGATAGCGTTATTCTCAATTTCGCGCAGCTGACCGGCGTCGATAAGCCCCTCCGCCAGCTGCTGACGCGCCTGTTTGATACTGTCCGGACGCAAAAAACTGCCGACGATGTCTGCGCGGAACGGGGCCTGTTGACGTTGCATGCTGTCTCCTTAGCGGTGGGCGCGTTAGTTGCCCACCGTGATAGTTCATTATTTGAATTTTTAGACTTCTGGATGGCTATATGTCCAGATACTGGCATGCAGGTCGACGGGCCGCAAACGAGAATATTTCATGGTACATGAAAAATATTCACTTACCGGCGACAAACGCATAACCCTCATCTTCCCAGCCGGTTATCCCGCCGAGCATCATTTTCACCGGCCGCCCCAGTTCGGCCAGCTTCAGCGCGGCAACGTCGGCACCGTTGCAGTGCGGCCCGGCGCAATAGACCACAAACAGGGTCTCCGCCGGCCAGGCCGCCATTCTCTCGGCGCTGATCTGGCTGTGCGGAAGATGCAGCGCGCCGGGCAGGTGACGCCTGGCGAAGGCCTCCTCGCTGCCGACCACGTGCAGCAGGACAAAGTCGACCTCGCCGGCACGCTGGGCGCTGTGCACATCGGCGCAGTCGGTCTCGAGATGCAGCTTATGGCGGAACCAGCGGATAGCCTCGGCGGAGGTGGCGGGGGTAAATTGGCTTACTACACTCATGGCGTCTTCTCCTTGTCTGTGATAACACTACTTTACTGACGCCCATCACCCTTATCTGCCGGCAACCATGACAGAAAACGCTAACATTCTGACAACCCCTTCGGTGACACTGTCACCTCACCGCGTGGTGGCCCTCGCCTACGATGGCCTGTGCACGTTTGAGTTTGGCGTGGCCGTGGAGATCTTCGGCCTGCCGCGCCCGGAAATGGGCGAGCGCTGGTACCAGTTCGCCGTCGCCGCCGTCGATGAAGGGCCTTTGAGAGCCACCGGCGGGGTCCGCCTGATGACCGACGGCGGCCCTGAGCTTCTCGCCCAGGCGCAGACCATCGTGGTCCCGGGCTGGCGCGGCATCGACGCCCCGGTCCCCGAAGCGCTGTGCGCCGCCCTGGCCGCCGCTCACGCCCGCGGATGCCGAATAATCTCCATCTGTTCCGGAGTGTTCGTTCTCGCCGCCGCCGGGCTGCTCAATGGCCGCCAGGCGACAACCCACTGGCGCTACACCGCGGCGCTGCAGTCCCGTTTTCCACAGATCCAGGTGGTGGAGGATGTCCTTTACGTGGGCGATGATTTGCTGATGACGTCCGCCGGCAGCGCGGCGGGGATCGACCTCTGTCTGCATCTGGTGCGCGAGGATTTCGGCAGCGAGGCAGCGAATGTGGTCGCTCGCCGCCTGGTGGTCTCTCCCCATCGCGATGGCGGTCAGGCGCAGCAGGTCCTGCGTCCGGTGGCCCGCAGCCGGGAGAGTCTGCGCCTTGGCCAGCTGTTTGATTATCTGCACCAGCATCTCGCCGCCAGCCACACCGTCGCCTCCCTCGCGCAGCGCGCCGGCATGGGAACGCGCACCTTTTTGCGCCGCTTTGAAGAGGCCACTGGCAAAACCCCCGCCCGCTGGCTGGTGGAGGAGCGTCTGCTGCGCGCCCGTCAGCACCTGACGGAGAGCACGATGGGCATCGACCAGATCGCTGAGAGCTGCGGATTTGCCAGCGCTGGCACCCTGCGCCACCATTTTCGCCTGCGCTTCGCGCTAAGCCCGCTGCAGTACCGTAAACAGTTTGCTGCTTCTCCGATTGCAAAATCCTCGCAGCCACGGACAATAGACAGCCACAGTAAACCGGTCGCCAGGATGGTCGATGATGAAGAAAGAGTGTCGGGTAGTGATCTATAAAGAGGGCCTGCTGGGCAGCCTGTTTTTTGGCGAAGCCAAAGCCGACCCTGACAAAATGAGCCAGTTTCTCAGCAGCTATACCCGCGAGGGCTGGGAGGTAAAAACCATGTCGGTGGAGCGCCGCCGTACCGCCCTGTTCTGGTCGCGGGAAGCATATCTGTTTGTGCTTGAAAGGCCCCTATGACGGAGCCTGCGCCTGGTTTGCACGCTTAAGCCAGGCGTTGCCTGGCATCCGCGCTCAGGGCTGGCGGATATAGCCCTGCTCGTGCATTTTGCGCATGCCCTCCTCGCCAGCGCAGACCATCCCGGTGGTCAGCATGGCAAAACCAAAACGCTGATAGAACGCGATTTTATCGGCCACCGCATAGATAAAAATTTTGCCAAAGGGCAGCAGCTGCTCCCGGACCGCCAGCATCAGCTGTTGTCCGTAACCCTGCCCCTGTCGGTCGGGGACGATCGCCACATCCGACAAGTAGCTGCTCCAGGTGCAGTCGCTGATGGCGCGCGCCACGGCAATCAGCTGACCGTTCTCATAGCCAAACCAGCAGAAGGTGCTCTGGCGAAACGCCTGCTCCAGCTGCTGAACATCACGTTCATTCAGCCCGGCCTCGGCGACGATGGTCCGCACCCGCCGCCAGTCTACCCGCGCAATCGCCTCTTTGCCCTCAATCACCATCATGACCTTGTCTCCCGCCGTGTTCGGCATCTATCCCGGAAGAAAGATGTAGCATGCCGCCGCCGGGGATGCCAGGCGAAAAAACCAACGGAACAACGCGGAAAACGGGGATGAGGCAAAAAAAAACCGCCATGTGACTGGCGGTAAATCAATGCTTGCATGGATAGATTGTATTTTGCATTTTTCGCAGGCAGAGGATCCTGACCTCTCTACGTTTGATCCCGAGGTTAGCATGGTCAACCTCAATAAATCCTCAACGGTCTGCGGCTAAAGCTTCTCCACCAACGCTTTCAGCTGCGCCAGGGTCTGCTGTTGGTCCTCCGCGGCGGCGAGCGGCCACGCCGACTGGCGCACGATGAGCCGGGTCGGCAGCAGCTCGCGGATCCGCATCTGCGGGGCCGCCATCAGAGCAATCAGCCGCTCCACGGCCCGTTTGCCCAGCAGATCGAAGTCCTGCGCCACCGTGGTGAGCGGCGGCTGAAAGTAGAGACTGTCGGCGGTATCGTCATAGCCGGTCACCGACACCGCCTGGCTGCCGCTGCGATTGAGCTGGGCCAGCGCGCTGAGTACCCCGAGCGCCATCTGATCGTTGGCCACCACAATGGCGCTGATCCGCGGCTGGAGGTGCAGCAGTTCGAAGGTTTTCTGCCAGCCGCTGGCGGCGCTCCAGTCACCGAACACCGTGGTTGAACGGGCAATGTTCAGACTGTGCAGCGCCTCGCGCCAGCTGGCGAGACGCAGACGGGCGGAAACCGAACTTTCCGGCCCCGCCAGCAGGCCAAATTCGCGATGCCCGAGCTCCCACAGATGGCGCACGCAGGCTCCGCAGCCGTCGCGATGGTCGAAGCGCACGCAGCAGACATCGGCCTCCGGGGAGACGTCAAGAAACAGGCAGGCCATATCCGGGTTCTCTTTAACCAGCCGCTCGGCGGTGGCGCTCTCCAGCGGCAGGCTGACGATCACCCCGCGAATATGCTGGGCGCGCAGTTCGTCCAGCCGGGCCTGCAGCGCGGCGAAGTCGGCCTGCGCTGGCATCGCTATCGCCACCTCCAGCTGGTGCAGGCTGGCATGGCTCTTTACCGCGGCGGCGATCTGCGAGGGGGCATGCAGGGTCAGCGAGGCGGTAATCAGCCCAATGGAGGGCGCCGCTTTGCCGGCGAGCAGCTGCGCCGAGCGGTTAGGCACGTAGTGCAGCGTCTGCATCGCGCGGATCACCTGCTCGCGGGTGCGGGCTGACACCACTTCCGGACGGTTCAGGACCCGGGAGACCGTCTGTTGGGAGACGCCCGCCGCGCGGGCGACATCCTCCAGGGTTGCGGTACGACGCGGCATAGTTTCTCCTCATCGACAAAATGTCGTGCGCTAACATTTTATGTTTAACGCACGACAAAAAACAGTGTATTACCCCCGCTTTCGTGATCGTCTGTCAATTTCATTTCCGCCGTCGTTGCTGGAAAAAACAAATTACCCGATAACGTTCTTCATCCTGTTTAGCGATCGACATTTTCTGACTTACCGGGGATTACTATGCCAATAAGCGATACCAGTCGCCGCCACGCGCCTGACTTCCACGCCGTCCTCGCCCGCGAAGACTGGCAGAACCAGACCATTACCCATCTCAACCGTCTGCCGGCCCATCCCGCGTTCGCCAGCTGGCGCGATGAGCTTGCCGCCCGCGATAATCATCCTTCGCCCCGTCGTCGTCAGCTGGACGGCGAGTGGCAATTTGCTTACGCCCGCAGCCCGTTTGCCGTCGATGCGCAGTGGCTGACGCAGGACCTGCCGGGCAGCCGCGGCACGCCGGTGCCCTCCAACTGGCAGATGGAGGGCTATGACGCGCCGATCTACACCAACGTCCGCTACCCCATTGACACCACCCCGCCGCGGGTGCCGGAGGATAACCCAACCGGCTGTTACTCCCTGCACGTTGCGATCGATGACGCCTGGCGCGCGGACGGGCAGACGCAGATTATTTTCGACGGCGTTAACTCGGCCTTTCATCTCTGGTGCAACGGCGCCTGGGTCGGTTATTCCCAGGACAGCCGCCTGCCGGCGGCGTTCGATCTCAGCCCTTTTCTGCGTCCGGGCGACAACCGCCTGTGCGTGATGGTCATGCGCTGGAGCGCCGGCAGCTGGCTGGAAGACCAGGATATGTGGCGGATGAGCGGTATTTTCCGCTCGGTGTGGCTGCTGAATAAGCCGCACCAGCGGCTGAGCGACGTCCAGCTGACGCCGACCCTTGACGCCCTCTGCCGCGACGGCACTCTGCAGGTCCAGGCGACCGTCGAGGCGACAGAAGCGGCGCTTGCCGGGCTCAGCGTCGGGGTTAGCCTGTGGCGCGGCGAGCAGCCTGTCGTTGCCCACCGTCAGCCGTTAGGCACCCCGACGGTGGATGAGCGCGGCCGTTACGCCGAACGGGTCGATTTCTCCCTGGCGGTGGCGGCGCCGGCGCACTGGAGCGCGGAAACCCCGGATTGCTACCGGGCGGTGGTCACCCTGTGGCGCGGCGAGGCATTGCTGGAGGCAGAGGCGTGGGATATCGGTTTTCGCCGCATCGAGATCGCCGACGGCCTGCTGCGCCTTAACGGCAAACCGCTGCTGATCCGCGGCGTTAACCGCCATGAACACCACCATTTACGCGGTCAGGTGGTCAGCGAGGCGGATATGGTGCAGGACATTCTGTTGATGAAGCAGAACAACTTTAACGCCGTCCGCTGCTCGCACTACCCCAACGCCCCGCGCTGGTATGAGCTGTGCAACCGCTACGGTCTGTACGTGGTCGATGAAGCCAATATTGAAACCCACGGCATGGTGCCGATGAATCGTCTGTCCGACGATCCGGCGTGGCTGCCAGCCTTCAGCGCCCGCGTCACCCGGATGGTACAGAGCAACCGCAACCATCCGTGCATTATCATCTGGTCGCTGGGCAACGAATCCGGCGGCGGCGGCAACCACGAAGCGCTGTACCACTGGCTGAAGCGTAACGACCGGACCCGTCCGGTGCAGTACGAGGGCGGCGGCGCGGATACCACCGCCACCGATATTATCTGTCCGATGTACGCCCGCGTCGAACGCGACCAGCCGATCCCGGCGGTACCGAAGTGGGGGATCAAAAAATGGATCAGCCTGCCCGGCGAGCAGCGGCCGCTGATCCTCTGCGAGTACGCCCACGCGATGGGCAACAGCCTCGGCAACTTCGCCGATTACTGGCAGGCCTTCCGCGAGTATCCGCGGCTGCAGGGCGGGTTTATCTGGGACTGGGCCGACCAGGCGATCCGCAAAATCTTTGACGACGGCAGCGTCGGCTGGGCCTACGGCGGCGACTTTGGCGATAAGCCGAACGATCGCCAGTTCTGTATGAACGGTCTGGTGTTCCCCGATCGCACGCCGCATCCGTCGCTGGTCGAGGCGAAGCACGCCCAGCAGTATTTCCAGTTCGCCCTGCTGTCGACCTCGCCGCTGCGGGTGCGCATCGCCAGCGAATACCTGTTCCGCCAGACCGATAACGAAGCGCTGCGCTGGCAGGTGCAGGCGGCTGGTGAAACCCTGTACCACGGCAACCTGACGCTGGCGCTCCCGCCTGAGGGCAGCGACGAGATAACGCTGCTCGACAGTCTGATCCTGCCGCCAGGCGCCCGCGCCGTGTGGCTGACGCTGGAGGTGGTCCAGCCCCAGGCGACAGCCTGGTCCCCGGCGGATCATCGCGTCGCCTGGCAGCAGTATCCCCTGCCGGCGCCGCTGGCGCTGCCTGCGCCCACGGTGCCAGCCGGCGCCCCGGATCTTATCGTCAGCGATGAGGCCTGGCAGATCCGCGCTGGCACGCAGTGCTGGACCGTCGATCGCCGGACCGGTTTGCTGAGTGGCTGGTCGGTTGGCGGTCAGGAGCAGCTGCTGACCCCCCTGCGGGATCAGTTTATCCGTGCGCCGCTCGACAACGACATCGGGGTCAGCGAAGTGGAGCACATCGACCCCAACGCCTGGGTGGAGCGCTGGAAAAGCGCCGGCCTGTTCGACCTTGAGGCGCGCTGCGTGCAGTGCGACGCCCAGCGTCTGGCGAATGAGACCCTTGTCGACAGCCGCTGGCACTACCTGCGCGGAGACGAGGTGGTGATTGTCAGCCACTGGCGTCTGCGCTTTACCGCGGACGGAACGGTGCGGCTGGCGGTGGACGGCGAGCGCGCGGAAACGCTGCCGCCGCTGCCGCGGGTCGGGCTGCACTTCCAGGTGGCGGATCAGCAGGCGCCGGTGAGCTGGCTGGGGCTGGGGCCGCATGAGAACTACCCCGACCGGCGGAGCAGCGCCTGCTTCGCCCGCTGGGAGCAGCCGCTGGCGGCGATGACCACCCCCTACATCTTCCCGACGGAAAACGGCCTGCGCTGTGATACTCAGGCGCTGGACTGGGGACGCTGGCACGTCAACGGTCATTTCCACTTCTCCGTTCAGCCGTGGAGCACCCGTCAGCTGATGGAGACCGACCACTGGCACAAGATGCAGGCCGAAGACGGTGTGTGGATCACCCTTGACGGCCTGCATATGGGGGTGGGAGGCGATGACTCCTGGACCCCAAGCGTGCTGCCGCAGTGGCTCCTGACCCAAACGCGCTGGCAGTACGAGGTCTCATTGCGTTGCCTTTAATCCGTGGGGGCGGCAGCCCCCACCCTACAAACAGAATAACAAGGGATCATGGTGATGAAATTCTCTGAACTGGCGCCGCGAGAACGGCATAATTTTGTCTATTTCCTGCTGTTCTTTTTCTTTTACTATTTCATTATGTCGGCCTATTTTCCGTTTTTCCCGGTGTGGTTGGCGGACGTTAACCATTTAACCAAAACGGAAACCGGGATCGTCTTCTCCTCCATCTCGTTGTTCGCGATTATTTTTCAGCCGGTATTTGGTTTAATGTCGGATAAGCTCGGCCTGCGCAAACATCTGCTGTGGACTATTACGGTGCTGTTAATTCTGTTCGCGCCGTTCTTTATTTTCGTTTTCTCCCCGCTGCTGCAGATGAATATTATCGCCGGTTCGCTGGTGGGCGGGATCTACCTGGGGATTGTTTTCTCCAGCGGCTCCGGGGCGGTGGAAGCCTATATCGAGCGCGTCAGCCGGGCAAACCGCTTTGAATATGGCAAAGTGCGGGTCGCTGGCTGCGTCGGCTGGGCGCTGTGCGCCTCGATAACCGGCGTGCTGTTCGGCATCGACCCCAATATTACCTTCTGGATCGCCTCCGGCTTTGCGCTGGTGCTGGGTCTTCTGCTCTGGCTGTCGCGTCCGGAAAGCAGCAACAGCGCCCAGGTTATCGAGGCGCTCGGGGCCAATCGCCAGGCCTTTTCGCTGCGTACGGCGGCAGAGCTGCTGCGTATGCCGCGCTTCTGGGGCTTTATCGTCTATGTGGTGGGGGTCGCCAGCGTCTACGACGTGTTTGACCAGCAATTTGCTAACTTTTTCAAAAGCTTCTTCGCCAGTCCGCAGCGCGGTACCGAAGTGTTTGGCTTCGTCACCACCGGTGGCGAGCTGCTCAATGCCGTGATCATGTTCTGCGCCCCGGCCATCGTTAACCGTATCGGGGCCAAAAACGCCCTGCTGACCGCGGGGATGATCATGTCGGTGCGTATTCTCGGGTCGTCTTTTGCCTCATCGGCGGTGGAAGTGGTGATCCTCAAGATGCTGCATATGTTTGAGATCCCCTTCCTGCTGGTCGGGACCTTTAAATATATCTCCTCCGCCTTTAACCCGCGGCTCTCAGCCACCCTGTTTCTGATCGGCTTTAACCTGTCGAAACAGCTGTCCGGGGTGGTACTTTCCGCCTGGGTGGGCCGGATGTACGACACCGTCGGCTTCCATCAGGCCTATCTGATCCTCGGCTGCATCACCCTGAGCTTTACCCTGCTCTCGTTCATCACCTTACGCGGCGGCAAAAGCCTGCTGCCGACAGCGGAGACGCAGACCCCCGCCTGACCGGGCGCGCCCGTCAGGGATGACGGGGTTCACTCTACAATGCGCGTCTCTCCGCCGCTATTCTCCAGCGCATAGCGCTGGCAGGCAGCCCCGGCGGCGATAAGATCCGCCAGCTCTGCCGAGTGGCTGGTCAGCCAGATCTGGCTGTAGCGGGAGGCCTCGACGATCAGCCTGGCCAGCGCCGGGAGCATGTCGCGATGCAGGCTGTTTTCCGGTTCATTGATCGCCAGAAAGGCCGGTGGGCGCGGGCTGAGCAGCGCGACGGCGAGGCAGAGAAAACGCAGCGTGCCGTCGGACATCTCCGCCGCCAGCAGCGGGCGGCGGATCCCCTCCCGGCGCATTTTCAGCGCGAAACGCGAGTGCTCGTTTTCACAGTAAAACTGGCAGCCGGGAAAGGCGTCGGCGAGGATCTCGTGCAAAATCTCCTCCGCGCCGATCTCGACAATGGTCTGAAAGGCGGCCGCCAGATTATGGCCGTCGCTGTCGAGCACCGGCGAACGGTAGCCGACGGCCGGCTGGCGCAGCGGTGAATGGCGGCCGATAGCGAATTCATGGTAAAACCGCCAGCGGCGCAGGGTCTCGCGCACCCGCGACACCTCAGGAAAACGGTGCGGCTCGCCAAGCTGACCGAACACCGACTCGTTTTCATAAATACTCTCGGTGAAGGTGCTTTTCTCCCCGGCGACATCGACGAGGAACGCCGCCTGATTCTTACGCTGCAGTACGCGGGAGGAAGGCCGACGGGAATAGCCCGCCAGCCAGATGTTCTCTTCTTTGACGATGGGATCGAGCATGAACTGCGTCGGATAGGGCAATTTTTCCGGGAAACCAACCTGCAGTTCATAATCAAAGCTCTCCGTCCGACAGGCGATTTGCAGCCGGCGGGGATGGCGATCGAGGGGAGAACGATCTCCGGACCACATCATATTTTCAAGGCCCCCCTCTTCGCTGATAAATCCCGACAGCCTGCCGTCGGCAGCCGCGGTCAACAGATGGATAGCGTTGTAAATATTGGATTTGCCGCAGCCGTTAGGGCCGAAGACAATGTTCAGCGGCCCCAGCTCCAGCGCGATATCCCTGACTGAGCGAAAGTTTTGAATACGGATGTACTGAATCATGATGCGTCCTGGCCCGGAGAGAGAAGGCTGCCACAGTAGCAAAGCCGCGGCAGGGATACTATCGCCCCCTCTCTCCGACCGGGTTTAACAGAACATTTTTTTCATTCCGCGGGTCAGCGCCACCCGCGTCAGCTTGTCGCTATCCTGATGGGCGTCACTGAAAACGCCAAAGAAATAGCGTTCATCGTCAATGGTTTGACTCACGATACGATAGCTGAGCGGCTGGCCGGACGGCGCACCGTATTGCGCAGGGGTCACTGAGACCTCGGTCGCATCGTCGGCGACGCTGACCAGCAGTCCATCCGCCTTACCGCCCACCAGCATGACCTTAATTATCGGGTGCACCAGTTCCTCCCGGGATGGCATAGATCATTGGCAAACCGCGCAGCGCGGCGGGCGTATCGTCAGCAAACAGCGGCGCCAGCCAGAGTGCGGTCTTAAGTACTTTCTTATAGTTCATTGCGGCCTTGAGTCAAAAAATAGCGTGCTTAGGCTGAGCTAAATATTGATTATTCGAAATAAAAGATGACAAATGATGAAGGAAAAAAGAGGAATTGTGAATCAGCAAAACGCCAGGTTATTCTATTTTATCACTCCTCTACTCGCCTTTAATGGCCCTGATTCAAGGAAGTATTGCGGTTATGCGTTATGTTCGCCTGTGCCTTATCTCCCTGATTGCCGCCCTGCCACTGGCGGTATTCGCCAGCCCTCAGCCGCTTGAGCAAATTACACGCAGCGAAAGTCAGCTGGCGGGCCGCGTGGGCTATGTTGAAATGGATCTGGCCAGCGGCCGCACGCTGGCCGCCTGGCGCGCCAGTGAGCGCTTTCCGCTGATGAGCACCTTTAAAGTGCTGCTCTGCGGCGCGGTGCTGGCCCGGGTGGATGCCGGAGACGAACAGCTGGATCGGCGGATCCGCTACCGCCAGCAGGATCTGGTGGACTACTCCCCGGTCAGCGAAAAACACCTTGCCGACGGGATGACCGTTGGCGAACTCTGCGCCGCCGCCATCACCATGAGCGACAACAGCGCCGGCAATCTGCTGTTGAAGAGCGTTGGCGGCCCCGCGGGATTGACCGCTTTTCTGCGCCAGATCGGTGACAACGTCACCCGCCTTGACCGCTGGGAAACGGAGCTCAATGAAGCGCTTCCCGGCGACGTGCGCGACACCACCACCCCAGCCAGCATGGCCGCCACCCTGCGCAAGCTGCTAACCAGCCACGCGCTGAGCGCCCGTTCGCAGCAGCAGCTGCTGCAGTGGATGGTGGACGACCAGGTGGCCGGCCCGCTGATCCGCGCCGTGCTGCCGGCGGGCTGGTTTATCGCCGATAAAACCGGGGCCGGCGAGCGGGGCTCACGCGGCATTGTCGCCCTGCTCGGCCCGAACGGCAAAGCGGAGCGCATCGTGGTGATCTATCTGCGGAATACGCCGGCGACCATGGCCGAGCGTAACCAGCAGATCGCCAGAATAGGCGCGGCGCTGATCGAGCACTGGCAGCGCTAGCCCGGCGAAGGCCGCGCGTCTTACCCGGCGCGCAGCACCTCGCAAGCGTGCCGGGCGATATGTGTGGCGGCAGCATCGGAGAGATGCCGGTCGGTAATGATGGTGGTAAAGCGGGTCAAGGGTAACGCCATAAACGTGGCCACCTGATTGTATTTCGAACTGTCGCACAGCAGGATGCTTCTGGCGCTGACCTGGCTGACGGTCTCCTTGACGGTGACCTTGTTCTCATCAGGGGTGAAAATCCCGCGGCTGTCCCAGCCGCTGGCGGAGATAAAGGCCGTATCGATAGCCAGGTGGCGCAAGGTCCGCGCCGCCGACTCGCCGACGCAGGAGCGGTTCTCCCGGCACAGGGTGCCGCCGGTGTGGATCACGCCGCACTGGCTGGCATCGATCAGCAACTGGGTTATCTCAAAATCGTTGGTGACCACCTGCAGGTCGTCCCGGTCGAGGATCGCCCGCGCCAGCGCCAGGGTGGTGGTGCCGGCATCGAGATAGATGCAGCTGTTTTTGGCGATGTGACTGGCCGCCAGCGCGCCGATGGCCTGTTTCTCTTCACTCTGTAGAGTGCTTTTCACCAGATGACTGGGCTCTGCGGCCAGCCGGCTGACGGCGCGCACGCCGCCCGAGACGCTGACCAGCAGCCCCTGTTCTTCCAGCTTACTGACGTCGCGACGGATAGTCATATGGGACACGCCGAGGATCTCCGTCAGCTCATTAATGCTCACCGCCCCGCGCTGCTCCACCAGGGCTAAAATACGCTGATGACGTTCTATTGGAATCACCGCTCTCCCCTTACCATTTTTTCACACCAGAGCTTACCACTCACGCCGGGAACCTGAAGATCCCCTGTGCTGTTATCGCTGCTTGACCGCTGTTTTTACGCTATTTTAGGGCAATAATCGCCGTCGCGCAGCCATTTTCCGTCTGTGAATTTTTTATATTCATGTGGGTTATTCGTGATAACTCTCACATAATTTCACATGACAACGCTTTATTCTATCATTAAATCACATTAATTAACGAATATTCACAAGGAGACCGGCATGACTGCACACACTAACGTCTGCGTGATTGGACTGGGTTCGATGGGCATGGGCGCCGCCCGCGCCTGCCTGCAGGCGGGCCTGAACACCTGGGGGGTGGACATCAATCCCGACAACTGCCGCGCGCTGCTGGAGGCGGGCGCCAAAGGCGCAGGCCCCAGCGCGGTGCCTTTCGCCGCTGAGCTGGATGCCGTCGTGCTGCTGGTGGTCAATGCCGCCCAGGTTCGGGGGATCCTGTTCGGCGAGAGCGGCCTCGCCGCCCATCTGAAGCCGGGTACCGCGGTGATGGTGTCGTCAACCATCGCCTCCGCCGATGCCCAGGCGATTGCCGCGGCGCTGGCGGAATACCAGCTATTGATGCTCGACGCGCCGGTATCGGGCGGCGCGGTGAAAGCGGCCGCCGGCGACATGACGGTGATGGCCTCCGGGAGCGATGCCGCCTTCGCCCGCCTCGCGCCAGTACTGGACGCGGTGGCCGGCAAAGTCTACCGCATCGGGAGCGACATTGGCCTCGGTTCGACGGTAAAAATCATCCATCAGCTGCTGGCCGGGGTGCATATCGCCGTCGCCGCCGAAGCGATGGCCCTCGCCGCCCGCGCCGGCATCCCGCTGGAGACGATGTACGACGTGGTGACCCACGCGGCGGGTAATTCGTGGATGTTTGAGAATCGTATGCAGCACGTCCTGGATGGCGATTACTCGCCAAAATCCGCCGTCGATATTTTTGTCAAAGATCTCGGTCTGGTGAATGACACCGCCCGGGCGCTGACCTTCCCGCTGCCGCTCGCCACCACCGCGCTGAATATGTTCACCTCCGCCAGCAACGCCGGATTCGGCCGGGAAGATGACAGCGCGGTGATCAAGATCTTCAACGGCATTACCCTGCCGGGCCATAAACAGTGAGGAGAGACAAGATGCAGCTTGGTGTGATTGCCGATGACTTTACCGGCGCCACGGATATCGCCAGCTTCCTCGTACGCAATGGCATGGCGACGGTGCAGCTAAACGGCGTACCGGCCCACGAAATGCCGCTGACCAGCGAAGCGGTGGTGATCAGCCTGAAAACGCGATCCTGCCCGGTGGAAACCGCCGTCAGCCAGTCCCTGGCGGCCCTGCGCTGGCTGCAGGCCCGGGGCTGTCAGCAATTTTATTTTAAGTATTGTTCCACGTTCGACAGCACCGCGCAGGGCAACATTGGCCCGGTACTGGATGCTCTGCTGGCAGAGCTGGGCGAGACCCGGACGGTGATTTCCCCGGCGCTGCCGGTAAACGGCCGCACGGTCTATCAGGGGTATCTGTTTGTCGGCCAGCAGTTACTCAATGAGTCCGGGATGCGCCACCATCCGGTGACGCCGATGGAAGATGCCCACCTGGGCCGCTTAATTGAGCGCCAGGGCGGCGGAAAAGCGGCGCTGATCGCCTGGCCGATTATCGATCAGGGGCCGGAGGCGGTCGCTGCCGCGCTGGCGGCAATCAGCGATCCGGCGGTGCGCTATGTGGTGCTCGACGCCCTCAGTGAACAGCATTTGCTGACTCAGGGGGCGGCGCTGCGGGAGATGAAGCTGGTCTCCGGCGGCTCTGGTCTCGCCATCGGCCTCGCCCGCGACTGGGCGCAGCGCCACGGAACCCAGGGTGAAGGATCCCAGGCGGGCATGCCGCTGCCCGGCCCGGCGGTAGTGCTCTCGGGCTCCTGTTCGCTGATGACCAACAGCCAGGTGGCGGCCTATCGTGAACAGGCTCCCGCCCGCGCCGTCGACTTAAGCGCCTGCTTTACCGATCTGCAGGGCTATGCCGGGACGCTGGCGGCCTGGGTGGACGCAAACCGCGATTCGCCGCTGGCGCCGATGGTCTATGCCACGACTGAGCCGCAAACGCTGCAGCGGATCCAGGCGCAGTATGGCGACAAGGCCAGCAGCGAACGGGTGGAACAGCTGTTCGCCGCCCTCGCCGCCGCGCTGAAGGAGAAAGGATTCACCCGGTTTATTGTGGCCGGAGGGGAAACGTCGAGCATTGTGGCGCAGACGCTGGGGGTCGAGGCGTTCCATATCGGGCCGACGATCTCCCCTGGGGTTCCCTGGGTGCGTGACACCCGCCAGCCGCTCTCCCTGGCGCTGAAGTCAGGTAATTTCGGCGATATCCAGTTCTTTGCCCGTGCCCAGCAGGAGTTTTGTCATGACTGAGCAACAGCTGCGAGATGAGATGGTGCAGATTGGCGCCTCGTTGTTTAACCGCGGTTATGCCACCGGCTCCGCCGGCAATCTGTCGCTCCTGCTGCCGGACGGCAACCTGCTGGCGACGCCGACCGGCTCCTGCCTGGGCGAGCTGCAGGCCCAGCGGTTGTCGGTGGTCACCCTGCAAGGCGAATGGATCGCCGGCGATAAACCGTCGAAAGAGATCGCTTTTCACCGGGCGGTCTATTTACATAACCCGGCCTGCAAGGCGATCGTCCACTTGCATAGCCACTATCTGACCGCGCTCTCCTGCCTGCAGGGGCTCGATCCGCACAATTGTATTCGCCCCTTTACTCCCTACGTGGTGATGCGGGTCGGCGACGTCCCGGTGGTTCCCTACTACCGACCGGGCGACGACCGCATTGCCGAGGCGCTGGCCGGCCTGGCGCCGCGCTATAACGCCTTTTTACTGGCCAACCATGGTCCGGTGGTCACTGGCTCATCGCTGCGTGAAGCCACCAACAATACCGAAGAGCTGGAAGAGACCGCGCGGCTGATGTTTACCCTCGGCAATCGCGAGATCCGTTACCTGACCGCTGACGAAGTGGATGAACTGAGATAAAACCATGCCAAAATTCGCTGCAAATTTATCCATGCTGTTTACCGAACTGCCGTTCCTGGACCGCTTTGCCGCTGCCGCCCGCGCCGGTTTCGAAGCCGTGGAGTTTCTGTTCCCCTATGAGTATGCCGCCGGGGAAATTAAACAGCGCCTGCAGGAAAACCAGCTGCAGCTGGTGCTGTTCAATACCCCGCCCGGCGACGTTAACGCCGGGGAATGGGGACTCGCCGCCCTACCGGGCAGGAGCGCCGAGGCCCGGCGTGATATCGAGCTGGCGCTGGAGTATGCCTGCCAGCTGGATTGTCCGCAGGTGCATATTATGGCCGGCGTGGTGCAGCCGGAAATGGATCGCGCGGCCTGCGAGGCAGAGCTTTTCGATAACCTGCGCTACGCCGCCGAGCGCTTTGCCCGCCACGGCAAGCGGGCGCTTATTGAAGCCCTGAATACGCAGACCAAACCGGGCTATTTCTATCACAGTCAATATCAGACGCTGGAGATAGCGCAGCGGGTCGACCGGCCAAACATCGCCGTGCAGTTAGATCTGTTTCATGCGCAGAAAGTGGACGGCAATTTAAGCCATCTTATTACCGAGTATGCCGGTCAGTACCGCCATATTCAGATAGCCTCCCTGCCCAACCGCCATGAACCGGACGAGGGCGAGATTAATTATTCATGGATCTATGCGTTGCTGGATAACGTCGGCTATGACGGTTGGATCGGCTGCGAATATATCCCCAGGGCGGATACCCTTTCCGGACTGGAATGGTTCTCGCCCTACCGGAAAAAATAAAGCGCGGTTCTAAAAATATAACTCTCTGTACACCTGTTAATACCCGAGGCAAAACTATGTCGACATCGGCGCTGTTACTTATTGCGTTAGCCAGCGTAGTGCTGTTGCTCCTGCTGGTGATCAAAGCGAAAGCGCATCCTTTTGTGGCGCTCCTGATCGTCAGCCTGCTGGTGGCGTTCGCCACCGGCATTCCGGCGGATAAAATCATTACCACCATTGAAAAAGGCATGGGCGGCCTGCTCGGCCACATCGCCAGCATAATTATTTTGGGATCAATGCTGGGGGTGCTTATTGAAATATCCGGCGGCGCCGAATCGCTGGCGAAAACGCTGACCGGCGTGCTGGGTTCTAAACGGACTATTGCCGCCTTAACCATCGTGGCTTTTATTCTCGGCACGCCAGTCTTCTTTGAAGTCGGCTTTATTATCATCATTCCGTTAATTTACGGCTTCAGTAAAGTCGCCCATCTGTCGCCGCTGAAATTTGGCCTACCGATGGCCGGAGTGATGTTAACCGTCCATGTGGCATTGCCAACCCACCCTGGCGCGGCGGCTGCGGCAGGTATTCTGCATAGCGATGTCGGCTGGTTGATGCTGGCGGGAATTGGAGTGTCGATCGTCGTGGGTATCGTGGGCTATTTTGTCGCCCGGTCTATCAATCAGCGCCATTATCATCTGTCGATTAACGTGCTGGAACAGCAGCAAACGGCCGAGGTGCCCGACCTCTCCGTCAACGCCCAGCAGACCCGACTGGCGCCGCCGAATGCGCTGGTTATCGGCGGGCTGATCGTGGTGCCCATCGTGCTGATTGTTTCCGGAACGCTGTGTCAGGCCCTGCTGCTGCCGGATAACGCGATTCGCCAGCTGATGACCGTCATTGGCACCCCGCCCGTTGCCCTGCTGATCTCCCTGGGGCTGGCCAGCTGGACGCTGGGCATCCGGCGGGGGATGAACCTGAAAAAGTTGGGAGAAGTCACCGGCAGCGCGATCCCCTCCTCGGCGGACGTGATCCTCGTCGCCGGCGCCGGCGGCGCCTTTGGCGGGGTGCTGGTCGCCTCCGGCATCGGCAATGCCTTAGCCGAGGCGCTGGAGACGATTCATCTGCCGCTGATGCCCGCCGCTTTCCTGCTGTCGCTGGTGCTTCGGGCCTCGCAGGGCTCGGCCACCGTGGCGATCCTCACCACCTCCGGCCTGCTGTCACAGGCGGTTGTCGGGCTGGAGCCGCTGCAGCTGGTGCTGGTGACGCTGGCGACCTGTTTCGGCTCGCTCGGGTTATCGCACGTTAACGACGCCGGGTTCTGGGTGGTCACGCGCTATCTCGGGCTCTCGGTGCCGGACGGGCTCAAAACCTGGACCGTACTGACCACCATCATGGGGGTGACGGGCTTCCTGATCACCTGGCTGCTGTGGTTTGTACTGTAATATTCACCCGGGTGGCTCCGGCCACCTTATCGTGTCCCCTTCGCGGGGACTAACTCATTATCGCTGCCCGGCAGCTGGCCTCCCGCTGACTGCGTCACCGGTATAAAATAGCGTACGTGATAGCGCTTCTCCTCTGCCTCTCCTCCTTCCGCATGACGGGTCATGAAGCATTCAATGTCATGCCCATCCCGACGGCTTACCCCCAGCGTTGGCAACTGTTCCAGATAGAGATCGCTGGACAAACGGGCATAGCGTGACCAGCTGCCGTAGAATTCAACCCCCACATACAGCCCCGACCGGGTGGTCAACGCGGACGACGGCTTTCGCGCCTCGTGACAACCGACAAAGGCGTTAACCTCGACGTTAAGCTCATTTTGACTCGCTGCCGCGTAATCGGAGAGTATGGAAAGCGAACCGCCTCCAGCGGCGAAAAAACGGTCAACCTTTTGTCTGATAGCCGTCTTGGCGGTACTTTGCAACACCATATCCGACAGGCGCAGTTCATACTTCATCGGGTAGCCATAATAGACCCGCTCCGGCAGGGAACAGATCCGAGCCAAAGGCAGGCTCTCATCATCCGTGGGGAATTTTTTTAACAGTTTTGCCGTGTCCCAGTGCGCCGCGCAGCGGTACTCCCGTGGCGAAAGCGAGAAACGTTTCTTAAATTCCCGGGAGAAGGTCTGCGGCGAATCGTAACTTAACTGCCAGGCTATGGCGGCGATCGGTTGCCGCGTTAAACGCAGACTGACCGCTGCGATGGTCAGCCGCCGCAGGCGAATATACTGCCCGATGGGTAACCGGCCATATTGATAAAACACCTCGTACACAAACCGACGCGAATAGCCCATATACTGCGCCAGGTCATCGATCGCCGGGTTACAGTAGATATTATCCTCCAGCCACGCCAGCATTTTTAAATAGAGCATTTGCTTCATAAGCACCGCATACTTCCTGTAATCTTGTCCTCCGCTAATTTTAGCAACAGACACTGGCTACCACTAAGCTTTTTATGCATCGCAAAAATAAAAAATTATTAAAGTGCTTAAAACGCCATCTAATATAGGCTTATCATTTTGTTTATTAGGAACTTTCGCATACCAACACACCGTTATCTCACTTTTCCTGGCAGATATTGCATTAATGAAAAACATCCCTTAGATTACCCCAGCAAAAAAGACCTGCGCATCACCATTATATTCTTTAATTTATTCTGACACTTTTTTTCATACCCCACAGGGAAGTTATATGACGAATTTTTTGATCAATATAAAAAATCACTATTTGCGAGTCGCTATTGCGAAGCTGGTGGATGAAGCGATGAAGACCTACGGGGGATCAGCGTATCAGTTTTCTGAACAATGGGACCTGGAGTCGATAGCGCAATCTCAGGTGTTCTTCACGGAAATGGTGGCGGGAGAATGGTACCTGTGTCATGACCTGTTTCAGCATGCCCCAGAGCAATACACGCTTTTTATTTTCCAGGACAATGAACAAGCTACCGTCGAAGAGGGCTTACCCAACTGTCTACGGCAGGCGGTGTTTATTCCTCCCCACGCTCCCGTTCAGCGTCTTAAAGATGAGATAGCCAGCGCGATTCAGCGCCCCTTGCCACCTCAGCAAGACCCGTCCTTCAATCGGCTGCGGCGTTGCATCAATTGCGCCTGCAAGTCGGTCAGCGATGCGCAAACCAAAGTCATTTACGCGTTCAGTATTGGTCTAAGTCCGCATGAAGTCGCCGCGGCGCTAAAAATTAGCCACAAAACCATTCACTCGCATAAAAAGAATATTATGAGCAAGTTCAATTTGCACAGCCGCCAGCAATTTAACAACCTCGTAAAACTACTCGCCAGACGTTAATACAATCGTCATTATATTACCTCTGCAGATTATCTTCTTGAACGGAAGACGTAGCGTCTTTTACGTCTTTCCTGAATATAAGAAAGACCACTCCATAAAGAAATGACGGGACAAAAAATCAGACACAAAATAATAAATAAGTCGCTCATATCAGACCTGAAAAAAGGAATTAAACTTACGTTGATAATATGCATTTGCTTTTAATCAGGCAAGACCAGTGTCTCTTTTTGAGAGCGGGCAATATAATGGCAGGATAATTCCTGGTGGCGAATGTTAACCGATAATTTAAGGAGGTGGGCCTATACCACAGGAGGAGTGAGCGGCCTGATTCACCCTTTTGCATTGTAAATGAGAAAAAGATAGCTAAACCTCAGATTCCCTGTAGAGTGAAGGTAATCACAAAGTGAAGCTCCCGTTCCGCGTAGCGGACATCACGGTTGGTTAAATGTCAGAAAAAACAGCCTCCTTCTTCGAGGGTCCGGCCATACCTCCCTCAATACGCGCTGTGCGGACCATCACGCGCTGCCGCAGCGACCGGAATGATTATGCTAACCACCCTGATATACCGCAGCCAGGTTAATCCTGCCCGCCCGCCCACCGATCTCGACGCTTTAATTCATCGCGCCAGCGGGAAAAACATGCCTCTTGGCATCACCGGTATTCTGCTGTTTAACGGCCTGCAGTTCTTCCAGGTGCTGGAAGGAAGCGAGGAAGATCTTGAGTCGTTATTCCACGAGATACAGAGCGATCCGCGCCATCGCGACGTGGTGGAACTGATGCGCGACTATTCGGCCTACCGTCGTTTTCACGACACCGGAATGCGCCTGCTGGATCTTCGTCTTTTCGAAGCCGGAAGCGCGCTTGAGGAGCTCCTGCGCTTTAGCTCGTTTGGGGTCACCGAGCCGGTCAACGACCGGATGTTCCGCTTGATTAGCGCCTTTATCGCCGACGGTGGGCGCTATTGTCTGCCTGAGCCGCTGCAGCCTTCTCGCTGGACGATGATGCCTGCCCCGGCCACTGCCATCGCGCGCCACCTGCCCGATCAACCTTGCCAGTTTGCCCTGCAGGCCATCGTCGAGCCGGCCAAAAAGCGGGTCTCTTCCTTTGAAGCGCTGATCCGCAGCCCCACCGGCGGATCTCCTGTAGAGATGTTTGCCGCCATCCCGGCGGAGGATCGCTACCGTTTCGACCTCGAGAGCAAAGCGTATGCCTTCTCTCTCGCCGGTCAGTTACCGCTTGGTAAACACCAGTTGGCCATTAACCTGCTGCCCGGTTCGCTGTATAACCACCCTGACGCCGTAGGCTGGCTGATGAACAGCCTGCTGGCGGCCGGCCTCCGACCGGACCAGGTGCTGATAGAGGTTACCGAAACGGAGGTGATCACCTGCTTTGACCAGTTCCGCAAGGTGCTCAAAGCGCTGCGCGTCGCGGGCATGAAGCTGGCCATCGACGACTTTGGCGCGGGTTACTCCGGCCTGTCGTTACTGACCCGCTTTCAGCCCGATAAAATCAAAGTGGATGCGGAGCTGGTGCGCAATATTCATATCAGCGGCGCCAAGCAGGCGATTGTCGCCTCGGTCGTGCGCTGCTGCGAGGATTTGGGCATCACGGTGGTGGCGGAAGGCGTCGAAACTCTGGAAGAGTGGTGCTGGCTGCAGTCAGTGGGCATTCGCCTGTTTCAGGGGTTCCTTTTCTCCCGACCGTGCCTGAACGGCATCGGGGAAATTTGCTGGCCGATAGCGCGTCAGGCAACGGATCTGTAAGGCCGCGGTAGTCGGCAGCGTCACTGCCAGTGGGGGAGCTTTTCACCCAGCGCCGCCAGGGCGAAGCGCACCGCTTTCGCCACCACTGTCTCGCAGTCGCCGGTAAAGCGCAGCCGTTGAGTTTCGATCTGGCCGCGAAAGTTCCAGGCAAACCATACCGTGCCGGCGGGGGTACCATCCTCTCCCCCCTCCGGTCCCGCATAGCCGCTGATGGCGATGGCGATGTCGGCCCCGGCTATCGCCAGCATACCGCTGGACATCTCCTTCACGCACGCTTCGCTGACAGCGCTGTGTTCCGCCAGGGTTTCCGCGCGCACCTGCAGCACATTGCGCTTGGCTTCATCGCTGAAGGTGACCACGCCGGTATCATAAAAGGCCGCAGTATCAGCCTGAGCACAGAGCGCAGCCGCCAGATTGCCGCCGGTGCAGGATTCCGCAGTGGTGAGCCGCCAGCCGCGCGCGATAAGCGCCCGGGCCACCTCGGCGGTCAGTTGATGAGTATGTTGTGCGTCTTTATCGATCTCGTCAGCCATTCTCACTCCTCGCCGAATTTGAAAAGTATCACCGCCTCACTGCCCTGTTAACAGGATAGCATAGTGATTTCTCTCGTCGCCTGGAGGCCGTTTACGCCACCTTGAGTGGATAAAATAAAGGCCCGCAGCGCGGGCCTTGAAAGGAACTACCTCGGCACAGAAGCGGAATCACACTTTGTGTTCGATCACCCGCCCCTGGTTCTCAATGGCAATTTTGCGCGGTTTTTCGCTCTCGGGGATCTCCTGATGGATAGCAATTTTTAAGATCCCGCTCTCCAGCTGCGCCTGATTAATCTGGGCGTGTTCGGGAAGCGAAAAACTAAGCTGGAAATCAGCCCGGCGAATGCCTTTATAAATCCAGCCCTGGCTGTTTCCGGAATGATTTTCGGTTTGCGCGCGTTTACCGGTAATATGCAGATTACCGCCTACGGTCTCTATTTCCAGTTCATCATCTTTCCAGCCAGGCACGCTGACGCTGAGCAGGAAATTACTGTCATCCACTTTCTGTAAATCGTAGGCTGGTAAGGTCCCCACCGGCGTATCGCCCGTTAACTGGCTGAAAAGACGGTCGATACGGTTAAAGCGATCGGCAAAAAGGGAATCAGCAAATACCGGGAGTGCTGACAAGGTTTTGAGTGCCATAATTAACCTCCTGAATATCCATTCAAAAGCTCAACATAAAGGCAAGCATTGCTTGTCCGCTTTATAAAATAATAGCTAAAGCGCGTTTTTCAAGACCTGAAATAAAAAAATTTCTTCGTCAGTCACAGACAGAAATAACCAGGTCAGGTGGCAAAGTGCCCCCCGCCAGACGGCGGGGGCTGGGGTGCTTCTGAGTCCCATAACTGATGCTGTTTAACATTCAATAAACAGAAGCGTCATGTATATATTACTTGTTCAAGGGGATGTCAACGACCGAATCGCGTTGCCTCACCCGTCGCCCTGCAATAGCGCCACGAGAAATGCGGTTCCCCTGACGATCGTTTCGCCAACAGCGGCGGCCTCGACATCACTTTGGCCTCGCTGGCGCCAGCCGGAAGACCCTGGCGAAAATTTACGCCGTCAGGGAAGGAACCTTTCACCTCCCTCCGTGCCTAATAATCTGCATACGCACTTTCTGAGGCATCACTATGACCGGCATTTTTATCTCTACCACCCTGTTCGCCCTCTTCGCGTCGATG
The DNA here is from genome assembly GCF_040061975.1 of Klebsiella sp. GG_Kp146. Classification (NCBI taxonomy): domain Bacteria; kingdom Pseudomonadati; phylum Pseudomonadota; class Gammaproteobacteria; order Enterobacterales; family Enterobacteriaceae; genus Klebsiella; species Klebsiella sp. GG_Kp146. Next base: position 59,236 of record NZ_JBEAHA010000038.1, on the reverse strand, counting down.
TTGATCGGTCTGGGGATGGTATGGAAAGGCATCTCCAACAACCCGGATAACTAATCCTTTTTGGACGCCGTTGCCATTCACCTGATGCAGCGGCGGGTCAATACACCACCCTCTACCCCATCCACACTTCTTGTTCAGGCGACATATACTCAGTATTTGCGCCCGCGTACCCTTTTTCGAAATAAAAATTCACATGGCGAATGTGTAACTTCAATTAATATAGTTCAGGCCAGAATTAAGGCCTGCAATGTAGGCAACTTAAGTAGTATGTGCCTAAGCGTCAGCTATAAGCCTGCGAAAAGAATTCACAATCGCATGATTTCAAAATCATGTCTAACCGCGCCCCTTCCCTGCTGAACTATACTTTCCTTCAGATATCTGGCTGGAGGTGGCGATGTGCGGACGTTTTGCGCAAGCGCAGACGCGGGAAGCATACCTGGCGTTTCTCGCAGAAAAGGCCGAACGCGATATCCCCTGGGACCCGGAGCCCATTGGGCGGTATAACGTCGCGCCAGGGACAAAAGTGTTACTCCTGAGTGAAAGGAATGAGCAACTCCACCTCGATCCCGTTCACTGGGGCTATGCGCCGGGATGGTGGGATAAATCACCGCTGATTAATGCCCGGGTTGAAACCGCTGCCACCAGCAGGATGTTCAAACCGCTGTGGCAGCACGGGCGGGCGATCTGCTTCGCCGATGGCTGGTTTGAATGGAAAAAGGTCGGAGGCAAAAAGCAGCCCTACTTCATTCAGCGAAAGGATGGCCAGCCGATATTTATGGCCGCTATTGGCAGCACCCCCTTCGAACGCGGGGACAGCGCCGAAGGATTTTTGCTGGTGACCGCTGCCGCCGATCGCGGTCTTGTCGATATACATGACCGCCGGCCGCTGGTCCTGACGTCGGAAGCCGCCCGGGAATGGATGAGGCAGGATCTCACCGGCGCGGAAGCGGAGGAGATTGCCAGGGACGGAAGCGTCTCCGCCGACGATTTCACCTGGCACGCGGTATCGCAGGCGGTCGGCAATGTGAACAATCAGGGGCCAGCGTTAATTGAGCCAGTAGAGTGAGCGCCTCACTCTGTGGCCGATCCCCCGCCTGAAGCGCCGGCTGCGGTGCGATCCAGCCTTGCCAATAAGCCCCCGCGGGTTATCCCGACTGGCTTAACCACTCGCTTAAGGTCAACGAATAAAGCAGACTCGGCGGCGCATTTTCTATATCGGCAATCTCGTTGATGAACCTCAAGCCTGCTTTCTCGAGCACTTTTCGCGAGGCCAGGTGATTCGCCCTCACCACCGCTGAAATCTCCGTGAGTTTGATCGCCTCGAAGCCATATCTTACCGCCGAGGTCGCGAGGTCGGTGGCCAGCCCTTTTCCCCATGCCTCTGTTGCGAATCGATAGCCAAGATTGTTGAGGATGACATCGTTATAGCGACGAATAGTTAAGCCGCCAAAGCCAATGATTTTTTCCGGAGCATCACGCGCCGATATGGCCCAGTTGCCAAACCCGCGATCGTGCCAGTGGGCAAGCCAGCGCTGGAGAACCGTACTGGCATAGTCAATATCCGGGTAGGGTCCTGCGGGGTTAAAGGTATTAGTCGCCGGATCGCCATAAATTCGGTAAAGATCGGCGACATCTTCAGCCATGACTGGGCGAAGACGCAGGCGATGAGTCTCAATATGCAAACGTATCTCCTTGACGAGTGAGGTGGCCCGCGACGCTTCGCGAACCCTCCCTGCCGTGGTGGATGCCTGGGACTTGTTCAAGCGGACCTGAGAAGCGCGATTAAACAGATACTTCCGGCAATAAAAATAGGATATGTTAATCCGGAAACGGGATCCCCTTTTGTCGGCGCCACGCATATCGTTACCGAGTGAAAACAGGACTGTAAATGATCGATGACATCCGCTACCTGATAGTCTTTGCCAAAATTGTCGAGAGCGGTTCTGTTTCAGGCGGCGCCGCGGCGTTAGGATTGTCGACCGCAACAGCAAGCGCACATTTATCCAGGCTTGAGAAAAACCTTAACAGCGCTTTGCTCTACAGAAATACCCGAAAGCTTTCTCTAACACAAGATGGCGAAAGTGTGCTGGAGACCGCCAGGTCGATGCTCGAGCTTTATGAAAAAGGCGTCATTGAGTTTAAGCAACGTTCGGTATCCACAGCCGGTAAGCTGCGTATTTCCATACCTGCCGTTTTTTTAAACAGCCCATTCACTCACCATCTTGCAAATTTCATTAAAGAGAACCCGGATATTGCTCTGAGCATTTCTTATAGTGACCTGCGCGAGGACATTATTGCCGACAGTATTGATGTCGCCTTTCGCATTGGCGAGCTCCCCGATAGCGCTCTCAAGGCACGGCACCTGTTTGTTCTGCCGCGAAAGCTGGTGGCAGCAAAGGGCTTTCTCCTGCGCTATCCCCCCGTTGATCATCCCGCTATGCTTGAATCAATGCCGTGGATTGGGCTGACGATGAGGGAGAATGTGCGCGAGTTCAGACATCGCAACGGCGAACAGGCGATAATAAAGTATACACCCGGCGTGTATGTCGATAGTGTTGAGGCCGCCTATGCCCTTGCCAGGCAACAAATTGGCCTGGCCGCTCCGCCGCGTTTTCTCTGCGAAAAGGATATCCGCCGCGGCGACATGCAGGAACTACTTCCTGACTGGTCATTAGCCCCGCTAAAAGTGTATGCCCTATGGCCTGGCAATATTTCAGTTAGCGGCGCGGCCTATAAACTGATTAATTATATCTATAATGCCATTGAACATCAGCCGCTATGAATAGGTAATATACTGCGAATACAGTATGTAACCCGCAGTCATGCACAATAATCCGCCCATCACCAGATTAAACAGGCGGATCTGTGCTCTGCTTTTGAGAATCGCTGACATTTTATCACCGAATATCGCCCAGGCCGCCAGGGACAGATAGCAGACAAAAAAGTAGATGATAATAAATAGCGATATACTCAGGCGCGACGAGGGTTCAGAAAACAAGGCGACGCCAGAGGCACAGGCAGCCCAGGCTTTAGGATTGAGCCATTGCATTAAAAAACCCTGCGCAAACCCCGGCGCCTGTGCTTTTTTCAGTGTCCATTCCGGATGTGAAGTAGCAATTTTATAGCCCTGAAACAAGATAAATAACGAACCAACGATATTCAGATAGCTAAAAAACCAGGGGGACGTTGCGATGGCCGCGTAGAGTCCAAAACTAATAAAGACCAGTAACAATGTAAAACCAATAGTGGCGCCCGAGACGAAAGAAAATGTTTTTCTGAATCCATGCGCAGCGCCGGAAGAGATAATAATCATATTAACCGGACCTGGCGAAAATGACAGGGCCAGCGCAAACATAAGCATAGTAACGATCAAAACCATTTATTTATCCGTTTTCCAGGGAGAGATATCGTGGCAGGTGGTTTTATTACCACCTGCATGACGTTATTGAAAGACTACCTCGATATCGCAACGGGATTAAGTGGCTTTTCTCTAAATGTGTATTTGATTATTTTCGCGCTATTTCTCCTGACCGGCGCCTGGCGCAATCCCCTGCGATCAAAGCACGGCCAGTGAAAAGCGCCTGATAAGGAAAACACCCAATCGATCGCTTCTCACCGCCCGATGGCCTATGCGCTCAAACCGCGATTTTTCAGCATCGGCTCAATCTGTGGATCGTGCCCGCGCCACTGGCGATAAAGTTCAGCTAAATCAGCGCTATTGCCGCGCGACAGAATCGCTTCCCGGAAGCGCTGACCGTTCTCACGGGTCAAACCGCCCTGCTCCACAAACCACTGATAGCCGTCGTCGGCCAGCATCTGGGTCCACAGATAGGCGTAATAGCCTGCCGCATAGCCGCCGCCGAAGATATGGGAGAAGCATCCTTTTCAACGTGTGCATTTACCAATAAAAATCATAAAGTTAACTTCTTTTTATTATGAAAATCCCGTTGATTTAAGCATAAATACAATCTCATATAATTCAGTCAGTTGCATATATTTTTGGGGAAGACATTCTCTCAACAATGCCTAATCAGCACCTTTAGCAGTTCATTTTTCATACTGATAACTATCAAATAGTGTCCAGTAAGGATGAGGTAACGACTCTATTCTGTTGACCTATAATTTTAAGTCTGGCATCTGACTGGAGGTAACCATGTGCGGGCGCTTTGCTCAATCACAGACATGCGAAGATTCATACCTGAGCAGAATCGAAATCTTCTTTAGGATGATACAAAATAACCTTTCCCCGCAACGAACTGCGGGAAAAGGTTACACTAATCAATTATCTCTTCCAGAAAGGAAGGTCATCATCAGCCAGACGATCAAACTCCTCGACGGGTCTTTTACTATCCTCTATTGCATAGGGTATCTCAGTTCTCCCAAGTAGCATGGGAACAAATTCACCAAAGTCATCATGAAGGAAAAGAGTCATATCATAGGCGATATTAAATGCTTTGAAAATTGTACTGAAAAACGATCCCAAATCAGCAGCCTGCGTGTCCCATGACGTTTTATTCTTATCGACTCCGAACATTGAATAGAACTCGTTATGCAGGGGAAGCCTTGCAAGGCGTGCTTGTATCTCGTCCATTTCTAGCTTTGCTGTTTTTATCTCATCAAAACTCAAAGCTTTTTTATATAGTTTTAACATTACCACAGGATAGCTTGCATCCCTGCGCCCCTGTTCGAGAGTTTCAGACACTGTCTTAAAAAACAGTTCAACATCATCAGGGGAACCCAGCTCATATATAGTTGAAGCACCTAAGAGACCAATTTTACTCATTTTTCGATAAACCTTATATTCGAAGCTTTAATTATTCCATTTGCTTTACTGCTGATGTCTTTAAGGATTTTTCGTCGAATTTCATCAGTTAAGAGCTGCCCTCTGACATCAATGACCAGCTCGTGTACCATTCCCTGGGGCAAGTGCACTAGGCGTGCTACAGCTTGTTCCAAAACCTCGTTAATCAAACCACTAAGAGGGATATTACCACCGATCCGCTGGGCTCCAACGTCGCCGAGGTGGTCCGCCACGCCGAATGCTCGGTACTGGTGGTCCGCTAACTTTCATGATAACGGCCTTCACTAAGATCACCCATTCATTGAGCACTCACACGCGACGTCTATACTTTTAGTCTTACTGACTGGAGGTTTCTATGTGTGGACGTTTTGCACAAGCCCAAACCCGTGAAGAATATCTTGCATACCTGGCGGATGAAGCCGAGCGCGACATTGCATACGACCCTGAGCCGATTGGGCGTTACAACGTGGCGCCGGGGACTAAAGTTTTGCTCGTGAGCGAACGCGATGAACAGCTACACCTCGATCCGGTCCACTGGGGTTACGCGCCAGGGTGGTGGGATAAACCGCCATTGATTAATGCCCGGGTTGAGACCGCAGCCAACAGCAGGATGTTTAAACCCCTGTGGCAGCACGGTCGAGCGATCTGCTTTGCCGATGGCTGGTTCGAATGGAAAAAAGAAGGCGACAAGAAGCAGCCATACTTTATCCATCGTGCCGATGGCCAGCCGATATTCATGGCGGCAATCGGCAGCGTACCTTTCGAACGCGGGGATGAAGCAGAAGGTTTTCTGGTAGTGACGTCTGCGGCCGACAAAGGCCTAGTCGACATTCACGACCGCCGGCCGCTGGTCTTGGCGCCCGAAGCCGCGCGGGAATGGATGAGGCAGGATGTCACAGGGGCGAAGGCAGTTGAAATTGCCGGAGACGGAGCAGTATCCGCCCACCATTTCACCTGGCACCCGGTATCGCGGGCAGTAGGTAATGTTAAAAATCAGGGGGCAGAATTGATTGAGGCTATCAAAAATCTATAACTTGAACACACAGCCAAAAGCGGACATTTTAACAGCAATTAAAAAGATAGATAAAATGCAATCTCAGTCAATGATTAGGAGTCAACTCTATTTAGAGGGTTAGAAATAGTAATTCCTCACCCGGTTAACATCATATTATCGGGTGAGGTTGCTACGTTTCCAGATCAAGACTTCTGTGACTTACTTCCACTCTGTTTTTCATGAATCTGAATATCAATCGCAGAATCATCACTACGTACCTCGTAGTAACGTTCAGGCTTCCGATAAACGTTCACCATCTGATGGCCGGTCGAGAATGTATTCTCTTCAAGATATCTTGCATCGCCCCAAATCATCTTCTCAATTTCATTCGAACCATATTCGCAGTACGCACCACTTGCTTTCACCAACTTCTCAATCTCAGTAACTTTGCGTAAATTTCCAATATTCTCTGTTTCAGCATCAGGCATGACGATGAACAAGTTATCGCGTGCGCGGCTGATCGCTACATTAAGAATATTCTGTTTATTCAGGAACATACGAGAGTCACTTGAAATGCTTGGCGGCGGATTAAGAACCGCAATAATAATATTGCATTCATCTCCCTGGAATCCGTGAATCGTACCGACCTGAACATTTATAGTATCAGATTTGGTAAGCCATGAATCATTCAACTTGCTCAGGAGATTAGCTTGAGCGCGATAAGGAGCGATGACTCCTATACGGATTATCTCTGAATTTTTTCTCTGTATCTTCCCTGACAGCCAGCGAACAAATTCGAAAGTGAACAATGCTGAATAAGTCTGATAAGGTGTTCCGCTCTCCATTCGTTTTGCCCGGTAAATACTTTCATATTTACTGACCGGAAATTTGATGAGATTTATCGGCATAGCATCAAATCCGCAAAAACTAAACGAACAGGGAGATTCTGCCTTACGGTGATGTTGCAAGATCCCGTCATAAGTGAAACGGCTATAAACTTCACCAATTGCAGGAATACTTCGATACTGTGTTTCCAGATTGACTATCGGGTAATCATGAGGCTCCGTCGACGGCTGCGCAAAAGAACCTCGCTTATTGAGACCGACCAGCGTGTAAATGTTCTCATCTTTCCATTCTTCTACAGCAACAATCGGCCCAATCTGGAAAGGATCTCCAGCGATAATGAACTTTCGTGGACGGGTGCGATAAAGTGGATAAATGATGTTGGCTAACGAAATCATTGACGCTTCGTCAATAACGACTGTATCCCACTCCATGTCATAAAGTTTTTTACCATACTCACCAGTAAATCCATCATAGGCGAAGCGAGCAATGGTGGTGATTGTTATAGAGCGATCCAATGCGCCGATGTTGAATGTTCTGTCCCGCCATACTCCAGCGTTTTCAATACGCGCATCAACAGATGATCCGAAACGCACCAACCACTCCTGATATGAGGTATCCTCAACCATCGCCTCCACGATACGGGTCGTCAACACGTCTGCAGCCTTGTTGGTTGGCGCTAGGACAAGCACGTTTTCCTTCCCGCAACCCTTCATTTTTGGTATCAGCACTTTTTCTGCGAGATGAGTCGTCTTACCTGTTCCTGGTGGACCAAACACAAACTCAATATCAGGCGTCAGGCCCGTTTTCATCGCAAACGTTTCGTTTAATCTTAATTCCTGGAATCGTTCCAGTAACACCTGCTGCAGGAACGATGGATTCTGGACTTCAATACGTGCTTCCACCACCTCTTTCAGTGCCATCCCTTGTAAATCATCGGCAGATTCCAGTTTACCGAGCAATGAAAATTCTCTGGCCGTAAACGACTCAATACGTAATTTTCCTGTACGCCCATTACCAAAATCGAGATCCACACGTATGCCGGAAAGTTCTTCAATAGATTGTGGAATGAAGCGACTAGGTTCTTTCAGTACGATGGTTCTGGATGATTGTTCATCGTACTCAACCTTGCCAAAGCCAATAGAAATAGTCTTACTGTCAGCATTCTTTGTTCTGGTTGCTAAGCATTCAAGTTCCAACAAAGCCAGAAACCAGCCATAACTGTAGCGAGGTAATTCGTTGGCCTTGTCATATAACGTTTGCTCATGCTCCAGACGGTCAATTTCACTGGCATAACGGTCTTTGGCCAGGTCAATTTTATTGCCGTAGTTAACCGTTTTTGGCGTGTAATCGTCTGTGTCGATGCTCTCGTCGCTTTGACGATCTGCTACCACAGAATAGTCTTTCTGCGGGCCATCCGAGTGGGTGTCCTGGACGGATGGACGGCGTCGAGCAATATCACGGATGAATGGTGAGTCGGCCACTGGCTGATCTTTGTCAACGGGCCCCACGATTGGTTGGAATGAATCTTGCTTTTTTCGCTTAGCATCTTCAATCGCTATGCGGATTTCGTCCTCTGACAAACCGGAGTGTTCAATTGCATCCGCCAGTCTAATCTTTCTGGCTTCCTCGGGGCTTAAATGTATCTCATCACGAATGTTCAAAAAGTTGATGAGCATCTTTGCTTCTGAACTGACTGTGTCGTATTGCTCTGCAAGCGTTTGAATCGTGATCTCTTTGGCGGAAACCCATGCTCCATACTTATCAAGGATCCAGCGGGCTGTACGCAATTGTTCTTGCTCTGCGGATTCGTAACATTCGCTTCGATTTGAATAATAAAACCATACATGCTTGCCGCTGAGCTGGTGAATAAATTGTGGGAGTAATTTCCACAGCAGGAGTGACCGTGGCAAGTCAATATTTGCGATGATCTGCTGACAGCCATCAACTTTTTTTTCATACAGCTTGTGCGAACGTCCTTCTAAGGATAAGTGTCGTTCGCGCAGCTCTTGCCACTCAATATAGCGCCCTTCTGAGATTATTTTAGGGCGATCTGCAATTCCCAGTTTTTTGAAAAAGTCCTTAAGTGCAGGATATTCTTTTTCGCTAAACATTTCGTGGTATTTTTCCAAAAACAGAAACGGTGTTTCTGGCTTGGTCGTGAACCAGGTTTGCAAATCCTCGGTCGGCATGTAGATGTCATCGGCTTTGCCATGAGAAAACCCATTCTTTCCAGCCGTTATGTAGAGAAGAAAAGCTTTATCCTTAATAAGATTAATAAATTCTGAAACGTCTTCGTTTTTACACTCTTTGAAGTAACGGAAGAATCGGCCGAAATGGGTGTCGGCGTTATCAGGGCTGCTGGTGCTGTTATAGGCCGGGAGGATCTTGTTGTAGATCTCATCACGCAGGCTTGGCTTCTTGATTCCAAATTTTTCAATAAACTCACGAGTGCTCTCGTCGGACAGCAATTCGACATTGACGGTCTTGTAGCCGTCAATATCGTCGTCTGGTAGAAACAGGATGAGTTGATTCCTGGCATCAAAGGCCGGAATTGCCTGACCTTGCTGGTCAAGAAAGATAGGCTTATCTTTCACAATTTTTTGGTAAGAATTGCGTCCGGCAAGATATATATAGAGTCTGTGCAGCCATTTTATTGACTGACTGGCGATAAAGTCAGCGGTAAGTTTCTTAAGTGTAGCTTCGGGATCAAGACTTGATACGATAAGATTAGGTTCTCTTATTGACCATACCCTAGCATCGCCGCCGTCGATGTAATCAGCCAGAGCCTTATTAACATTTTGTACGTCTTTCTTGCCACGACTACGAAAAATCCAATTCGCGTTCTCTGTACCCGTCAATTGCGCCAGTTGCATGTCAGAGAATAATTCAACCAGTTCACTGTCTGCTGCCCAATAGGAGCAGCTTTTTGGTGAGTAGTTAGCATTGGCGGCAGGGAGCAACGTATCGGTCTGGAGTTTGGTTTTGATAGCAGAATAGAACGGCTTGAACGAAATTTTTCTCCGGTCGTCCAGTTCACTGAACTGACTTTCGTCATAGGGAATAATGTCAAAGATGCCATCATCGAGTAGTTTTTTATCACGAATAATGGGTAAACTATCCGCTGCAAGTTGCGCCAACTGCTGAATCAGTTGCTGGTTATGCTTTTCTCCTGCTTTGATACCTTCACGACTATCCGTTAACAGAAATGGCGCGTGAAGGATAAATTTCAGATGTGTTATTTCTTTGGTCGGGAAAAAACAGAATGCTGGATGTTCAACAGGCTCGAGTTTCCCGTCTTCTCCAATAGCATACCCTATTGTGCAGGCATTTCTGTTCGCGTGATTGTGTGTAAACAGGAGTAATTGATGAATAGCCTTAATGTCACCCAATTCTAATGTCAGCACCAGTTTTCGCGCCAGAATGTCCTCTTGCTCCAGCTCCTCTACAATTTTTTTAGTATATCTACCGTTAGTTTCACCTACGGTAAAGGATACCGATTTTAACGTCGAAAGGAATAAAACTGGAAATTCAAGCGCTTTCAATTTTTCAAAAATTTCGTTGTAGCTCTCCAGTGGCGTTTTTTCTTTATGGTCAAACGGAAAGAAAAAAACGGTATCTGAAGCATCGCGCCAATCAAGGTCAGCATTCAGCATCTGCGGCACGATGAAACGTTCGATCTTAAAACGAATTCTAGGGTCGTATATGTGTGGGGTTTGCGTGTATTGAAAGACAGCTTTAAATCCTACACCGAACTTACCTATAGACGCCTCTGTCTTACTTGAGTTAGCGATGGAGGTGATTGAATTGATATGTCCTAAAGCACCGTTGCCAGCGTCTTCACCTTCGCAGTGCGGGTCAGATACGGAAAAGTGAATAGAGCCATTATGAATGAAATACAGCCCATCTTGATCAAGGCGGAAGCTCACCGATGTTGCTCTGACATCATCTGCGTTTTGCAAAAGCTCGTAGATGAAATGCGCTTGGTCGGAATACTTGTCCACAACGCTGCGCTGGATGCCACGCATTGATGGTTTTTCCAGAGTGTTAGCATTATCCGCACGATCTTGCATTAGGGCGTAAAACCATTCTTTTTCCTGTTCGGTCAATCTATCTTCATGCGATTTCATCTAAAACTAGCCTTAAAGTTTAGTTGAGCTGTGTTCATTCAAAAACAAACTCAGACGATATTCAATCCACTACCGGAGTGGACTGCCCCTTGCTCTTGCGTAGCGTATGGCTTCCCACATCTAGGAAACCTGGACGGCATCAGTACTTGCCGTACTCAGTCAAAACCGCGTTGTGGGGAACTGGCTGGCCCTTTGTAAGTATCCGCTTAACTAATCCATTCGCTTTTAGAGAATTCTCAGAGAACGGTTCAGGTATCTTATAAGGCCAATGTCCGCTCCTCGCTCTAAGCGGACCGTAGTAGCAGTACAACCACTAAATGTTAAGGCTGAGTCACCTGACTTTGAGCAGGTCACAGAACCTCGTAGTATAGCGCGGCGAAAGCATTTCTCGCTTCATCTGCCAGGCGGTCTGGATCCCCTGCCCTGCAAAATACAGTGTACCCCTGCCATCCTTTGCGTTGAGATGGTCGAGAACTTCCATCAGTTTCTCGCTGTTCTTCCGCGGTGCGTTGTCGTCGAAGAGGTTGAGCTGCGCTACGCCCTGGCTGTAGAAATCTCCCAGCATTACGCCTGCTTTCTGGTAGCGATGCCCGTCTCGCCAGATTGCATCGAGACATTTCGTCGCCACAGTGATGATGTCCCGGCTATCCTGGGTCGGTGTAAGCAGCTTTACTGATGCATTGTTCCCGTAGTATGGCTCGTTCAGCGCAAAGGGACTGGTTTTGACAAAAGCGGAGATAAACCGGCAATACTGATGCTCGCCACGGAGCTTCTCCGCAGCTCGCGATGCGTATGAACATATAGCCTGTCTCATCTCATGGTATTCAGTGATACGGCCGCCGAACGAACGGCTGCACACGATTTCCTGCTTTACCGGCGCGAACTCCTCAAGACCGAGACATGGCTCTCCGCGCAGCTCCCGCACTGTTCTTTCCAGCACAACATTAAAATGCTTCCGGATAAAACGGATATCGGTATCCGCCAGCTGCAGTACCGTTTTAATGCCCATTGTCTCCAGATTTTTACTGATACGGCGCCCAACCCCCCAGACCTCATCCACCGGAAGCAAAGCCATCAACTTTCTCTGCCGTTCCAGATTCGACAAATTAACCACGCCTCCGGTCTGCCGCTGCCACTGTTTCGCGGCGTGATTGGCCAGCTTCGCCAGGGTTTTAGTCTGGGCTATGCCGACGCCGACCGTGAGGTGCGTCCTGCGCAGAACCGTCTCGCGAATTTCCCTGCCAAAGTCGGTAAGATCGCGACAGTTTCGCACACCATTAAGATCGCAAAATGCCTCATCAATACTGTAAATTTCGCAGCGTGGAGAGAGTTCCTCCAGTGTTGTCATCACTCGGTTGGACATATCGGCATAAAGCTCATAGTTGCTGCTAAACGCGATAATACCGTGCCGGCGAAATATGTCCTTTTGCTTGAAATAAGGCTCACCCATTTTGACGAAGGGCTTCGCCTCTTGCGAACGGGCGATCACACAGCCGTCGTTGTTTGACAGAACGACTATCGGCCGCCCCTTCAGGTCAGGACGAAATACAGTTTCGCAGGATGCGTAAAATGAGTTCACATCGCAAAGTGCAAACATCTCAGCCAGCCGATTTGATGATGTAAGTTACGACCCCGAACACATCGAGAGTATCCTCGCTACCGACGACTATCGGCGAATATGCAGGGTTCATTGGGTTAAGCTGAACCCGCGGATGCAGTTGCAGCTTCTTAACGGTGAATTCCCCATCCACAGCAGCAATAACGATATCGCCATGAACTGCTGTTCTTGAGCTATCCACGACCAGAAGATCACCTTCCTTAACCGGCTGGAAAATATTTATGAATCGTCTTCACCCCCACCCCTGTCTCATCGGCTACCTGCTGCCTGGTAGCGCCCGTACCCAACATCCTGCGGCATCGCTCCACAACCTCAGTGGACATTACCCGGCGGCGTCCGCCGACTCTCTCCTGCTCCCTCGCAGCGGCTAAACCGGCTCGGGTACGCTCCACTATCAACTCGCGCTCCATTTCCGCCAGGGCGCTCATGAAGTGGAAGGTGATCATCATGCGTGTAGAGATCAGCATTGCCAAAGGGTTCAATACATGCTTTGAAAGAAGAAATGACCCGACGGATTAGCGAGCAGTACGATGATGTTGAAGTGATCGTGAAGACGGCCAGCAACGACGGTTTGAGTGTGCTGTGGGCGACCAATAAGGAAATCGCGAAGGAGTTTGTGGAAGAAACGTTGCAAAATACCTGGGAGACGGCGGACGACTGGTTTGTGCGTTGATTTGTATTATATAGTTAGTGTGAATATAATTATAGAGGCTATACCTTGTATTTATAGCCTCTATTTATTACTTTATCTTTTAGGAACCACAAAACTATCACCATAGTGGCAATAAGTCGGGTTCTTAGCGATAACCGGATCTTTTACCCCATCCAATATTAACTTCTTCTGTAGCTCTTTCCATTTGATATTTGGATATTTTTCAATTATTAAAGGAAAATACTCCTTGGGGATGAATCTTATTAAACCCGCATTTTTCTCTCTATAATTCTTCTGCCAAGAATGCTTGCCAAAATCATGCACGCCAGTATGGACAAAGAAGCGCTTTACCACATTTACATCACTTTCCTTCATTCCTAACACCAATATTCTATCTGCTTGATCTTTAGTGCATACTTGGGTCCAATAAAGATAATCATGCACCACTGCTGCTCGCCCGTACTCTCCCTTTGACTTGAGCCCCAAACGAGATAGCTCGGGAGGTATAGAAGCAAAGTCTGTAACAAACCCCGCAGGAATAACAATCTTTTCTCCTGTATTTCCAATCTCATAAATCATATCCGAATACAAATACTCATATACACCATCATTCAGAGAAATTGAAATTGCAGGCCCAGGAGCCTTAAAGAGGGTAGCATTGTCGGTTAACAAGAAAGAGCTACGTTTTACCTCGTTAGTTTTTAAATCTATCGGTTGATTAGCGTAAGAATCACAAAGAAACGATTGAAATAAAAAACACACAAGAATTAGAATTACTTTATGAATTATCAGGTTGATTTCTCTTTTTTTACGTAACATACCCCCTCCTTTATAAAAAATATCAACCACTATATACATTAGTCAATACACAAAATTTTCCTTGGTATTTTTAAAAAAAAATTCATCGCCTAAAAATTAACAAAGAAGAAGATAGAAACTCTTAAATATCAAATAAAATAAAAATATCCACCTCTCTACCGCACTCACGTCTGCGATCTGCTGACGGACCACAACAAATTTATGAAGGCGGAAGAGATTTTGCAGAATGCTGCGACGGAATACCCGAGCTGGGCGATGTACCCTGTTCTTTGGATTCGACGACACTATGCGGCAGGTGACACGCTGTCAGAAATCAGTTTCGTTGCCTCAATGCTGTCTGATTTGTGGATTTTTTATCGCTGTATTGCACCGGGAGGTATTTGTAAATCGTCTTCACCCCCACCCCTGTCACATCTGCGATCTGCTGCCTGGTAGCGCCGTTCTCCAGCATTCTGCGACACCGCTCCACAACTTCAGTGGTCATTACTCGGCGACGGCCACCGACTCTCCCCTGCTCCCTCGCTGCGGCTAAACCGGCGCGGGTACGCTCGACGATCAGCTCGCGCTCCATTTCTGCCAGGGCGCTCATGACGTGGAAGAAAAAGCGGCCTGCTGGCGTACTGGTATCGATGCTGTCGGTCAGACTGCGGAAATTTACCCCGCGAGCCTGCAGCTCCGACACGAGCGTAATCAGATCGCGCACGCTGCGGCCAAGTCGGTCCAGTTTCCAGACCACCAGCACATCGCCGGGCTTAAGCCTGCGTAAGGCGCGCTTTAACCCTGGCCGCCGGGCATTTTTCCCGCTGGCCATATCCTCAAAAACCAGCTCACATTCTGCGCGGATCAGCGCGTTTTTCTGTAAATCGAGGTTTTGATCCCCGGTTGATACCCTCGCATAGCCAATCAGCACGATCTAATTCCTTGAAATAGCTGATTGTAAAAGGCCGCTGCCATTCGCTCAAACCCTCGTTTGGGCGAATACCGTTTTGGAGCAAAAAAACATGGCCTTTGATCCGCCTCTTGGGAGCACTTCGCCCGCGGTGCTGCTCGATAACGCCACTCGCCTGGATAATTTGCTGAATAGCCTGGCACTGGTTTTCCCTGACCGCTCCGGGGCTGATCTGGATACCTGGCGAGGTATCATGTCGCGGATTTCGACTACGCTGGACGATATCCGGCGCAACCTGGTTCCGTTGAGCCGTCAGTATATGACCCTCACGGAAGCGCAGGCGGATATCGCGAACATTCCGCCCGGCTCTGCGACGTTCGTTCGTAGCACAGCCGACGATGCTCTCGCAGATGAATACATCAATATCAGCGGCACACTCACCGCGACCGGTAAAAGGGGTCAGGCCCATCGGGATGATTTAACAACAGGTCGTATCGAAGATGGTTCCCGTGAGCCTGAAATGAAAAAGGCCGCGCAAGTGCGCAGCATCCAATATGGCGACTACTACAACCAATACCGAACAAATACCCACACGCAGAGTGCTAGCCCGATGACCACCATGATTTTGCTCATTGACGCTCCTGAGTGAAAAGTTACTTTTGCCGTTCCGGCCAAGTGATTATCTCAATAACGGCGGAGCAAAGTTCCGTTTAAGTCTGTGAATTACTGGTTCATGCAAATTTTTTTAAAAGTTACTTTTAATGGCCAGTAATGCACGCTGCCAGTGCAGCGAGGATAGCCGCAATGGTCCCAAGGTAGAGGGATTGGGTTGTGGTGCTGTGCGTCAGCAGTTCCTTCGTCGCCTTGGTATCCGCCGCAACCGAACCAACTAGCATCAGAAAAAGCCACAACGGAAAGAGCTCTGGTTTGGCTCGACATCTGTTAGGGTGGAACAGCCCTCAAATGTCAAATGCTCTTACCTATTGTGTGCCCTGTTTCGTAGGTCTGGCGGCCAGGCGAGCAATCTGGCACTTATAAGGACTTATTTAAGCGTTAATGCTCATGCCCGTGTATCGTAGTTGCCGTCATGTGGCGGCTTTTGGACCTGTCTGATATTGTTGATTTGAGAAGACCACAATACTGACAAGGAGATTATCTAATGAGCAAGGTTGACTTTAAGTGCCTTGGCTGCGGCCAAAATCTCACTGTACTCAGTGAGGTCGAAATCAAGAGTGTAGAGGATATTGAGGGAACCACCTGCGCCAACTGCGGGAGGGTCATTAACAAATCTGACATTGACAATCAAGCACTTAACCATATCGATAAGCTTGTCCGGGACATGCTCGGGAAGCCCCTCAAGTAACTCAGAAATCTTACTTTCAATCCTGCTGGTATCTGCGGTTATGGGTGCCAGCACTTTTGCTTTCTTCATGGCAAATACCCCAGACAGCTAATTCAAAATAGTTGCGTTATTCAATCTGGTTCAGGGCTCTCGCGCATGGGCTTTAACGTGTCGTGCAACACGTCTCTACCCAAGAGCCCTGACCGGATTGCAGAGAGTCTGGTGTCCTAGTCTCATTAAGCCAAGTTACTAGCTGGTTCTGATAAATATTCTCAGCGAATCGTCAAAAAGCATTAATAATTATATTGGTGTTGAGATTTCCTGGCCCTCGATGAGGATTTTTATTTAGAGATAAATAAGGATTAAATATGCCTTGGGATAGATATTTAGCAGCGCAATATGCCAGAAACCATGCAGAAAACCATAGTACCGGGTTATGCGCTCGATATGTTACTGATGCAATTCACCATGGTGGACTTGCTATCCCCAGAACTCCTTTTGCCAAGGATATGGGGAATACTTTATTCGCAGCCGGTTTTAAGTACGCTATTGTCAGTATTGATATTGGAGATATTGCTGTAATCCAGCCGATAACAAACCACCCGTATGGCCATGTTTGCATCTATGATGGAGAGAGCTGGGTTAGTGATTTCATTCAGCGAACAATGTATCCGGGGCTGGCATACAGAAATGCAGCCCCTCCTTTCATCATTTTTCGGCATGCCTGATTTAAAAGTGAAATTGCAAATAGATAATGCCATACAAATCAGTTAACAACGTATAAAGGGCTCGCGATTGCGAGCCCTAATTCCCTCAACGATTGAAATAACGAACAATAACAACCATGAAAAAGATAATTGTTGCAGTTAGGGAAATTAATATTTAGCAGGGCTATCCACCTGTAACTGTTTGCCAGCAAGCGAACAGACGCTGCTACAAACTCCTACGAACGCAAGTATCGCAGCACTAGCAAGCCTACCTTTAGGCCCGAAGAAGGCAGCAATTTTAGCTGCAGCTTCAAGTTTTTCCTTATACTTGCTGAACACCACACATGCATCAGCAAAACTACCTTGTATCTGGGCCTCTTGAGCCTCTTCAAAAAAATCATTGAGCAATTTTGTCGCTTCTTCAATTTCTTCGTCAGAGGGTTCCTGAACTGTATCCGGGGTTATCATTTGTATGCCTCCAGAGATAAATTATGCTGTATGTAGTGACTAAGAGTTACTACAACTTAAAGAGTAAACCAACCTCCGTAAGATCACCGCTAATTTAAAACAAATACCTCATGGATTTACCGATGGCTGCAGCCCCCAAGAAAAGCAAAAACCCCGCCGAAGCAGGGTTTTGATGATTAGTTTCGTTCAGGCGCTATACACCATGATTGAGAGCATACGCGACAACTTCGGACAAAATCAAGCCCTGCGTATCGAAAAAGCAAAATATTGTCACTATCGTTTTAAAAATTGGTCGATTGCTGAAATTCTTTGTCTGCATGACGCTCTTCCTTCCAGCATACGTCCACCAGCGCATCGCAGAAAGGTTTCCAGTTGCGGGTCCATGTTCTGATGTGCAGGTCTGGGATAAGCGTCAGAATCGCTTTATAAGCATCAGTAGATGGCATCGTTGAAAAGCCATTCCCCGAACAGCGCTCACAGATTTTATATACCGGAGCTCCCTGCTCTCTTGTCGCTTTGCGGTCCAGAACCCGGCCAGAACCACCACAGCGGCAGCGAGCATTTATTTTCCCCTTACCGTCACAGGCTTCACACTTAGCGCTGAAGACGGCTTTTACTTCATTCCACTTATCCCAGTCGGACGGACGAACAGCACGGGACTTTTTAGCCCAATATGGTGCTTTGCCCCACGGATTAGAAACTTTGCGTTCCGTGGTAGTGGTTTCAATCTTTCCGGTGCCATTGCATACCCTGCAGACTCCCGTTGTTTCCGCGGACCGGGAATACTCCGCAAAGGCAAACTGCGCCAAAATCAGGCAGCAGCGCCCCAGCTCTTTACCAGCTGTTTTGCGTACGTTCTTCGGTGCGGTTTCAATCGCATACCGCGCTAGCGCCCGGACGGCCAACTGCTCATCTGTCTTGCTGATGCCAGCTTTACCGAAAAATGCAGCCAAGCCGAATCGTGCACGACTGCTGGTGGTACCGATGGCCGCCATAACATCTGTTCCGGTCAGGCGATTTGGTGTTGTGCTTTTCACGTCATCGCTGATGTGCATACCCTGAGGGCTGAAATGTTTTAAGGATGCTTCGAGTTTCATGCTTTCAGTAACCCCTCTTTTTTCCATATAGCCAAAGTTCTTAGCACGCCTTCCGCATGCATCAGGCGCAGTTCGTCGCGGGTGTAATCAGTGGTTTTCTTTCTGCCATCAATGAGATCGTGGCAAGCAATGCAGGCAATTGCTCCCTGGGTATCGTCCGGCTTGCATCCAGTTCCGCAGGTACCCGCCAGGCGGTAATGCGCCAGAACACTGGTTTCCGGATTGCCATTGCAATACCCGGGGATCCGTACTGTGCATTCGCGGCCTCGGGCCGCTTTGTGAAGGTTCGCCATACTCACCCCCACATCCTGTTGCGCCAGCGAGAGTCTGGCCGCGGCGGATTTTTGTCCTCCACCAGCTGCGCGCTGACGGTCCATGTCATAAAGTCAGGGTTTAAGCTTCGTTCGACCTTTACGCCCCGCTGGCGATATCTCGCCATTAGTTCGTCGGCCTGCTGCGTTGTGCATTCGAGATGGTGAAACCATGAGTGTTTCATCGGCATCACCCCGCGAAGCTTAAAAGCTGGTTGGCGGCGTTCTCAGCTTCCTGCAGGCTGTTGAACGAACGAGAGAGGATCCACCGCCAGAGAACATCCAGCGATGCTTTGTACAGTTCCTGGAACTCGCATTCGTCCATGCTTGCGAAAGAAATGCTGCGAGGGTGTTTTTTCAGCGTGCCGTCCGGCAGCTGTATGGCGTCATAGTGGCCGGCTTCAACGATGACCCACGCCCGGTAAGCATCGAAAGATTTGCAAATACTGATATAGCCGGATCGCTTCTCGGCTATTCGGTCGAGATATTGCCCGGCGGCATCAAGCAACGCCGATTCACTCCCGCCATATGCAGCAAGGTATTTGGCGTAACCTGTGATTAGCCTGCGCTCATTAGACGAAATCGCCCCGCCGGTAGGTTCCCAATATTCAAAACCGAGATTGAGTAAAGCAAAGTAACGGCGGTGAAACGCCGGATTACGGACAAGCTTATAATCGGCCTCCAGAACGGAGCCGAGCTTGCATTTTGATTGTAGAAATTCGCTGGTCTCCTGCGTGGCAGGGATCAGTAAACCTTGTGACTGCTTTATTAAGTGCAATTGCGCCATGGTTTCTCTCCGTGGCGCAGTAGGTCAACGGTTGTTCAGGCCGTTGATTTCATATTATCAGAAGGCGGGATAACCCGGTAGCCGAGGCGATGCAGAAAAATGGTCATTGCGTTGAGATTAAATACTCCCTCGTCCTCAAGCAGTGGTCGCATAGAAGTAACACCATTTGCCGTGTATACCAGAACCCGGCCTGCTGCCCTGATGCTGCCAACAACTTCACCTGTAGAACGTTTAACCAGATCGTAGTACTCATTACTCTCATTGCGCATCCCTACCTCCCGGAAGCAAAACCATATACTGTGTTTTTATACAGTATAAATTAATGTTAAATCACTTACATGTGAAAATTTCATGGTAGCGGAAGATATGATGGCAGATGAAGATCGTCCTACAAGCCCCTATTTTCAAAGGAGATAATCAAAATCGAAACTTTGGTGCTTTTGTTTATTTTTACCGGTTGACGGAGGTAAAAGCTTTGCACGTTGGCCAAAGGCATATTTTGTGTGTTGTACAAGTCCCTATTTGATCAATGCAGTGATGAAATAGCAAAATATGATATTTAGTTAAAGTAACCGAAGGTTTTGCAGCATTAAAATCCAAATTATTTGGAAATATCTACATGACATATTGCACCGCCCTTCTGGCAAAAGATGAGTAATGGTTAACGACAAGGAACAAGTGTTAATAAACACCGGTGCAGGTTTGGATAATGAGGTGGAACTTCTGATGTTCTGCCTGGCCTCCTCCTGATAGTGTGCGCCAGGACGAAAGCGACCCCTTATCGCAGGTAAGGTGGAAGTGGAACATAAGAAATCGTCGTGTTAGTTGTTGCCGCACGCGTTACTTCCTGAAAGCTAAAGTGCTGCATGTAGAGCGCACAGGTCACCGGAGTTGTTCAAGCTCCGATGACATGGTTATGGCTGGTTGATAACGTAAAATCAATTTAATGGCTTCGGTTTATAAAGCTTGATCGCTTCCTCAAGTGATTCCCGTTTTATCTCGCTCTGGTGGGCAACCAGATAGTTTTCTCCTTCGTACGGATACACTGTTAAAGAATATTTTTCATTCTCTAAAACTATGGACCGTATTTCAGGAGGGATTCTTCCAACATATGGCTGGCAAGTAACGTAAGAATCGAATTCGCCGCGAAAAACTAAAATTTGTCGCTCCATTACTCTCCTTATTTTTTTATTCAATTCTACCATTTCGATGTAGCGCGCATCGCTCGCTCGCGGAAGTTGTAAGCTCTGCTCGCGGTAGTAGCTAACTCGCTCCATGAGGTACTCGCGCAAGCGCTGGTACCGCTAGTTCTATCTTGCTGTGTTTTTCCCCCAGAGTCTAGTTCCACTAGTATCCCAGAAATCTGCCTGGCAACCCAACCTTGACACCTCCCGATGACCCCCACAAACAGCCTTGGCAAAAACACTAGTGTCCTTTTTATGGCACAACCTAATCACGCCCCAGGACCGTGATAACCGTAGTTCCAGTGCAAGTTTGGCGGTGGCAGTTATTCCCTTTCTGACCATCGCCCTTTTTACAGCAGGACGACATTGCGATGACTTCATGCTGTAAATCCTGTGACACCCAGCCAAGGACGGCACTTTCCATCGTCCCTGTTTCGCCCGGTTCGTCAGGGCATTTTTTTGCCTGGTGACTGAGTGCTACCATAACGGTATACTGCCATAAAAAACATATGGGATTATCATGTTAGAATCACTTAAAGAATTCACGACATCAACATTCAACACAGCAATGAATCGCGTTAAAAACCCTGCATTCGGTGCCTTCGCAATTTCATGGTGCGCATTTAACTGGAAGCAAATACTTTATTTGTTTTTTGCTGATAATGGGATTTACTACAAAATAGAATACATTTCACAAAATAGCAACTGGTGGAACGTAATTGTTTTCCCTGCATTGTCGTCACTTATTTTATGCTTTGCACTCCCGTGGATTAATAATGCTATAACAAAATTGCAAAGCAAACCTCTTGATAATGCAGATTCAATCGATAACTTCAAACAGGCTAGAATGATTCAACGCGCTACAAGATTACAGCGATTGAAAGCCAAGCATGACGTGACCTATGAAAAAGTTAAAACTGGTGACGAGAAAAACATTCAAAAAATGAAAGAAGAAATTACAGAGTCACAATCAAGAATGGGAGAAATAACAAAGGAGAGAGATGAACTTTCCCTACATCTTTCACAAGAAAAAGCTAAACTCAATCATGCTTTGGGGGAAAATAGCGCATACCAGGAAAGATATAAATCAATGGAAAATGAACTCAATAAGGCTAATGATGAAAACCGCGAATTGGAATCACTCCTTGATTATAATATGCAATTTACACTTGGTAGTTCAACAGTCCCTGATGCAGTCAAAGCGCACCTAATAGAGGTTCATAATAGGGCTATAGAATTAGGGTTAATCGGGACAAGAAAAAATAAAAAATAAATCCCGCCCACGGGTCATACTAGCTGCTCACGTTGGGCGGTTTTCCTCCGTCATTGAGTTTTCCAGTAGGTTTCCATCCCCTGCGCCTTCTCAAGCGCCTCTACCAGCTCTATGGTCTCCGCTGGGGAAAGATGCTCACCACATTCAGCGTTTTTTTTGGCTGTCTGCGCCAGTTCGGTGATTTCAGTCATGGCTGGCCTCCTCGTGCAGCTGCGCGGCAATGCACGAAAAAAATGACTCCCACGTATGACTGTTAAGAGCTGATGCAAACGCCGCGTTAAGAACTGCAGCATCACAGCCGTCATCGGTACAGAGCGCGATTTTTTTCTTCAGGCGCGCTTTGGCTTCCTGCAGTTGCATACCCCGGCAGGCGCGCGGGATATACTCAGCAATTTGAGCGATACATTTTTCGTTCTGTTTAAACATGCTTCACCCCGACAGGCTTGATGGTGTCCAGCAGCAGCCGGCGGCGCGTATTTTCTGCAAAGTGACGGCGCCCGGTTTCTTTGTGGTAAAACTCGTTTTTGCCAACGACCCACATCCGCTCTGTCTGGTGCAGTTTTTTTACCTGCGGACCGTCTTTGGTGATCACAATGCCGGTGGCGGTGAAAATAGGCAGAACGCGATCTGCTGGTACGACTCCCTGGTAGCGGTTTTTCCAGCGGCTAACTGACATCGGTTTGATGCCCAACATGTTTGCAAGCTTGGTAGCTGTGCCTGCGGACTTTATGGCTTTTGTTAACCCGTTCATAGTTATCTCCGTTGTAAATGAAATCAAATTAAGCCCAAGGCTTAATAAAAAGTAAAGGTCCAGACGAATTTCCAAGTTTAAGCAAAAGGCTTATTCTTCAAAACATGAAAGAGAAAACCGTACTTAATCCGATACTTGTTGAACGTCTTACAGAGTTGAACAAGCGCGGCATGACTAAATCCGATATGGCTAGGGTTGCTGGGGTAACTCCGCAATCAGTAAACGGCTGGTTTAAAAAAGGCGTAATCAGCAAAAAGTCAGCGCTGGCTGTAGCTGACGCAGTTGGCGTTTCGGTACCTTGGTTGCTCGGTGAGGACGTTGATGAAAAAGGCGGGCTTAAACCAGACGAACAGCGCCTACTGGAGCTATACCGCCAACTGCCGGAAGAAGAACAGCAGAATATATTGCGGATCGTGTCACTGCGCCTCAAGGAACTCGACGAGTTATACGCCAAGTACATGGGGCGGAGGATCAAGGGTGATGGCGAGTGACATTTGATGGCTACCTTATGAGAATCGGTATAGCTTTCCCGGTAATAGTTTTTATCGTTGCTGTAGCATTTCTGGCTTGGTTTATTCTGGGTGGTTACGCCAATCCTGGTGTTTAATGCTGAGCTATCAGTGAGCTATGCCTCTGGCATACGGGAGACCTAGCTAGCTAAACGGTATGGTATGTTTCTTGAGTGAAAAGTGGTTTTAGAAATGCCATCTTTCAACGCTCAAACTCGTTGACGCCTTGTGAGTCATGCACAACAATAAAATTG
The DNA here is from genome assembly GCF_040061975.1 of Klebsiella sp. GG_Kp146. Taxonomy (NCBI): domain Bacteria; kingdom Pseudomonadati; phylum Pseudomonadota; class Gammaproteobacteria; order Enterobacterales; family Enterobacteriaceae; genus Klebsiella; species Klebsiella sp. GG_Kp146. The sequence continues at coordinate 35,807 of NZ_JBEAHA010000038.1, read as the reverse complement.
CGTAAGGGCAATTTTTTAACAGATGTTGAGGTTACGTTAAATCCATGGGCAAAGATAATCGCCTGACCTTAAAACTTGATGGAACTAGCCCCGATGAGCTTACTATGTCTCGTCTAGGTAAGTATCTATCAGCTCTATCTGACCTGTATGGCTCAGTGGATGCCGTTCACTTTAAGGATGTGAGCGAGGGGTCGGCATGTCTGAACACCTGGGTTGATAGTCAAGCGTCATACGATGCCGTCATACAGCGTTCAATGTCACAAGCAGCCACATCAGGAAGTTCTTATCTAAAATTAGTTACTTTATTAGCGCAGGATGGGTTTGAAGCGAGACTTATTAACAAAGACAAGGTTACCATAATTGATTTTCCTTCCATCAATGAAGAACCATCTGTCATTGTAAGAAAGAAAGGCCAAGTGCAAGGGAAACTTTATAATGTTGGTGGCAAGGATGAGTCTGCACCAGTTAAGCTTGAGGGTGCTAGTGGTGAAACATACCATTGCGAGGCGACACCAATCATGGCTGCGAAACTTGGAGCTCTTCTTTTTAAACAAATACGAGTTTCAGGAGAAAGCGAGTGGGTAAAAAAAGACGGTAAGTGGAAACTTAAAAAACTAATAATTCAATCCTACGAAGTTTTAGAAAAATCCAATTTGAAGACTGCGTTTAAAGCATTACAGAATGCTCCAGGTAATCATTGGAAAGAAGAAGATGACACTCAAGCCATCTTAAAAGCTTTAAGGGCGCTAAATTGCGAATAATATTCGATACTAACATTCTAGTACAGGCCATCACTGGCATGAAGGATGGTTGCCAGTTAACCAATCCTGAGAATGGGTTGGAGATACTCGATCCCCTTAGAAGAGTCGAAGCTTTGATCGATATGATAGAAAATAGTGGTGGAACTATTATCATCCCCACTCCTGTGTTAGCCGAATACCTCGTGGGTATAGATAAAAAAGATCACCAAACCCATCTTAATATGATTCAACAACAGTCTTGTTTTGAAATAGTCAGCTTCGATGAAATCGCTGCAATTGAATGCGCCCAGATGCCTTCGCTAAAAGAACTAAAGCTTATGATGAAATCTGATACAGCGAACATGGTTAAATTTGACAGACAAATTATTTCTATTGCTAAAGCCCTCAATGTTGATGAGGTATGGACTCATGACAAAGGCGTTTACAACTTATGTAAAAAAATGGGAATAGTAGTCAAATGTCTGGCAGATATAGATCCCGCTCCAATACAAGTTTTGATTGATTTGAGTCCGGATGCTTCCTCAGAACTTCACTAGTTAACTTTAGAATCCGTACCCGGCCATCGTGCCGGGTTTTTTGTGCCCGTCTTATGCATCTTCCTCATCTAACCTTTTCCCGAACTCCCTAAATGTGTTCATAGCGTCAGGATTTCATGTCCTCCAATCCCCACGATCATCAAGATTAAGTCTAAAACTTACATACCGCGTTCGCTTCAGACTTGACAAATATTAAGCCCCAGACTTAACATGATATCTCCAAGACTAATTCCAAACCACCTAGGCATGGAGCCCACGAAGTAGCTGCCGGCGGCATACGAAACACCGGATGAGGTGGAGTTATTCACGCGCAGTAGGTTTATATCCGCGAAGCTGCACTCACCACGGCTAACTGCATGGTTGAACGAATGGCAGAAGATAACGCCCGAGCTGATTTTGGTATTAAGGGTTGGTCGTCGGATTTCTCAGACTGGTACGACGAACGTCGGGAGCACTATCGCAAAGACGCAAAGCTCATTCTTGATGCGTTTGCCTGCAACGAAGCTATTGATGAAGAAATTCAGAACGAGCTGGAGGCCTGGAATGACTGATATCGCCACCTTCACTAATGAGCAATTAATCGCCGTGTGCCGTGCTGACGTGGCGGAAATGTCGAAGTTTTTAAAAGAGGGTGAATTCAGCAATCCGTTCCGCGCAGCTATGTATTTGCGTATTACTGAAATCGCATTGGAAGCGCTGATGGGGGAGTTCTCATTTGCTCGCAATCAGGTTCGCCGCGAACACGCTGAATGGTCACATGCCACCTTCGGCAATGTTGGTCCGGCTGGCCCACTGAAACACCTCAGCATAGAAGCGCTTGAAGCTGCCGCGGAACCTAACGACCACAGCGAATGGGCTGATATGCAGTTCCTGATGTGGGATGCCCAGCGCAGAGCGGGAATCACTGACGAGCAGATTACCCAGGCGATGATCGATAAGCTCGCGGTAAATAAGGCGCGCCAGTGGCCCGATCCAAAGTACGGGGAACCTCGGATGCATTTACGAAGCGAAGACGAATCACTCAACGCCAGGCGCCGCCGTAATCGTGAATCAAATGCGCGCGCTCGCGAACGTGAAACGCCCGCACAACGCAAAGCCAGACTGGAGAAAAACAGATTGAGAATGGCTCTTCGTCGTAAGGGAGGTGCCAAATGAGCCTGAAACACCGCCTGCCCGAGCTGGAAGCCAGCATCGACCCGGCAGCATTGCGCGCAGCCGCCGACGAATATTCGGATCTGCTTCTGACTTTGTGCTTGTGCATGAAGATGGCCGGCCCCACCCGGGCTAACGTGCGCGCCTGCGCCACCGAGCTTAAAAAGCGCCTGACAACCTGGCACAGCCATAAAGAGCTCAATGCAATTCTGTCCAGTTGGGATCCCGTTGGCTATGTTCTCGGCCTCCGCCGGGAAGCGATCGACAACGCACGCGCAGCTGGCGATCCAGTTGATGTTTTTGTGTGAGGTGAATATGCGACTGATTAACCGAAGCAAACAATCACCGCTGGGCCGTCAGGCGTGCGATGCCGCGCTGGCAAAACATGTTGAGCTTTATGGCGATTATGGCCGGCAGAAAATGAAGCGGACCTATACCGTCGTGGTTCAGGGCACAAAAATCACTGTTGAGGTCGTTAATAGGAATTGCAGCTACGTGGCCACGGCCATGAACTGCGCCCGGCGGCTCCGGCATTTACCCGGTCAGGTTTCCTGATATCGGAATATCACCCTATCGGGCTTTGATGGCTCATATTTATCAAACTGGAGGTTTACATGGGACAGCTCGTTAGCTTAGAAGACTGGGCTTCCGGTCCTAATGGGTTTAAGCATCCGCCATCCAGAGCGTCGTTGCACAGAATTGCAAAAACGGGACAAACGATCCCGAGGGCGCTAAAGCTTGGTCGGCGATGGGTTATAGATGAAGATGCAAAATTCATAGGCTTAATCACATCGCCGGTTCTACCACCCCGCATGCCGAAAGCGGTTAAAACGCTAATGGAGCGAGTAATTAATGGCAGCCAGACCACGTGATCACAAAGTTAATATTCCAAATCTTTATTGCAAATTGGATAAACGTAACAGCAAAACTTACTGGCAATACCGGCACCCCTTAACCGGTCAGTTTATCGGGTTTGGCACTGATCAGGATGCGGCCAGTCAGGCCGCAACTGAACTTAATCGCCTGCTGGCACAACAGGAAACGGCTCAGTCGTTTGCCCTTATAGATATGGTGAATCATAAAAAGGTTAATTCAAAAAAATCCATACGGATGCGGGTATGGATAGACCGTTATCTAAAGATTCAAGAGGAGCGACTCAGTGATAACGAAATAAAACTTAATACGCTCAAATCGAGAAAGACATGCGTCGGTGTTCTTGCACAACGGATTCCTGATGTTGGGATACAGGAAGTAACCACGAAAATGCTTGCAGCCATTACCGACGAATATAAAGCCAAGGGTATACCCAACAGCTTTTAGGACACTCATCAGAAAAAATGACAGCACAGTATCACAACGATCGGGGTCTTGATTGGGTGAAAGTAAAGGTGTAGCTACGTGAAAAATTGGGCCGTACCCCCATGCAAATTTAGCAAAATTTAAAGATTCATTTTGGGGAAAAGTTTTGGAGGGATTTTGGGGAAGAAAAAATCGAAAAAAACCGGGCTTCGCGCCCGGTTATCGTGTCAGCGCGAAATGGCCCTACGCATTCAGCCCACGATTTTTCAGCATCGGCTCAATCTGTGGATCGTGCCCGCGCCACTGGCGATAAAGTTCAGCTAAATCAGCGCTATTGCCGCGCGACAGAATCGCGTCGCGGAAGCGCTGACCGTTCTCACGGGTCAAACCGCCCTGCTCCACAAACCACTGATAGCCGTCGTCGGCCAGCATCTGGGTCCACAGATAGGCGTAATAGCCTGCCGCATAGCCGCCGCCGAAGATATGGGAGAAGTAGCTGCTGCGATAGCGCGGGGGAACGGCCGCCAGATCGAGGTGTTCTTCCCGGAGTACCCTCTGCTCAAATGCGTCCACCTCGTCCGGAAATCCGGTGGTCGACAGCGTGTGCCAGCGCATATCGAGCAGCGCGGCGGCTAGCAACTCGCTCATGTCATACCCTTTATTGAAGGTTGCCGCACGCAACATATTGTCGCGCAGCGCCTCCGGCATCGGATCTCCGGAGCGATAGTGCTTCGCATAGTGGGCGAATACCTGCGGATGGCTGGCCCAGTGTTCGAAGATTTGCGACGGAAACTCGACAAAATCCCGCGGGGTATTGGTCCCGGAGAGGCTGGCATAGCGCTGGCTGGCGAACAGTCCGTGCAGGGCGTGGCCAAACTCATGGAACAGGGTGATCACCTCATCCCATGACAACAGCGCGCTCTGTCCGCTCTGCGGCCGGCTATAATTGCAGACGTTATAGATAACCGGGCGCTGCTCCCGCAGGGTCGACTGTTCGACAAACACGTCCATCCAGGCGCCGCCGCTCTTTGAATCGCGCGCGAAATAATCACCGTAAAACAGCGCCATCCCTTCGCCATTGTGGTCGAAGATCTCCCAAACCCGCACATCCGGGTGGTACACCGGGATGTCAAAGCGTTCCACGAAGCGGAGCCCAAAGAGCTGCGATGCCGTCCAGAAGACGCCGTCCTGCAGCACGCGCTCGAGGGCAAAATAGGGTTTGAGCTGTGCGTCATCAATGGCATAGGCAGCCCGCCGCACCTGCTCGCTGTAGTAGAGCCAGTCCCATGCCTGCGCGCGAAACTCCCCGCCTTCGTTGTCGATCACCTGCTGGATATCCGCCAGCTCACGTTCCGCCCTCGCCCGCGCCGCCGGCGCGATCTGACGCATAAAGCCCAATGCCTCCGCCGGAGAAGCCGCCATCTGATCGGTCAGCGCCCAGCTGGCGTAATTTGCCGCCCCCAGCAGTTCCGCCTGCTGCGCGCGGATCGCCGCCAGCCGCAGCACCAGACTACGGGTATCATGCTCATCGCCCTGTTGATTGCGCGTCCAGCCGGCGGCGAAGAGATTCTCCCGCGTTTGCCGGTCGCGCAGCGCAAGCAGCTGCGGCTGCTGGGTGGTGTTGGTCAGCGTCAGCAGCCAGCGATCGCCGAGCCCTTTTTCGCGCGCCGCGTCGGCCGCAGCCGCTATCTCCTCATCGGTCAGGCCATCCAGTTGATGCCGGTCATCGACCACCAGGCCACCGCTTTTCGCCGCCCCCAGCAGCCGCTGCTGGAACTGACTTTGCAAAGCGGCCGCTTCGGTGTTCAGGGCGCGCAGCACCGCCTTCTGCGCCGGGGCCAGCGTTGCCCCGGCGTGAACAAAGCGTTGCCATGTCAGGGTCAGAAGACGCCGGGATTCGCCGTCAAGCGAGAGCGTCTCGCGCTGCTCGTAGACGCTGTTCACCCGCTGGAATAAAGCCTCGTTGAGCCAGATGTCATTCCCCAGCCCGGCGAGCTCGGCGGAAAATTGTTCATCCAGTGATTGCAGATAAGGGTTGGTATGGGCGCTGGCCATGGCGAAAAAGACCCGCGTCACCCGCACCAGCAGCTGTCCGCTCTGCTCCAGCGCCTCGAGCGTGTTGGCGAAACTGGCAGGCTGCGGATTGTCGATAATGGCGCGGATCTCCTCGCGCTGCTGCCGGACGCCCTCATCAAACGCCGGCCGATAGTGACTGTCTTCAATCAGATCAAACCGCGGCGCCTGGTAAGGCAACAGACTGACGCTAAAAAAGGGGTTTTGTTCGGACATCTTTCTCTCCTGTACAGGCTTATCCTGTAAGATTAGGCTTCTCCTTAAGGGGTCGCAATGATTTCCGTTACCGGTCGCCGCCTGTGCGTGCTATGGTATGAAAACACAAAAAGCGTTGAGGAACAGTAAGATGATTATCATGGTCACCGGCGCCACTGCCGGTTTTGGTGAAAGTATTACTCGCCGTTTTGTCGCTAACGGTCATAAAGTGATTGCGACCGGACGTCGCGAAGAGCGCCTGAAGACGCTGAAAGACGAGCTGGGCGATAATCTTTATATCGCGCAACTGGACGTTCGCAACCGCGCCGCTATTGAGACGCTGATTGCCGACCTGCCCGCCGAGTGGCAGGCAATCGATGTGCTGGTGAACAACGCGGGTCTGGCGCTCGGTCTGGAGCCGGCGCACCGCGCCAGCGTGGAAGACTGGGAAGATATGATCGACACCAATAATAAAGGGCTGGTGTACATGACCCGCGCCGTCCTGCCGGGCATGGTGGCGCGCAATCGCGGCCACATCATCAACATCGGCTCCACGGCAGGCTGCTGGCCTTACGCCGGCGGTAACGTCTATGGGGCGACCAAAGCCTTCGTCCGTCAGTTCAGCCTCAATCTTCGCACCGACCTGCACGGCACCGCGGTGCGCGTCACCGACATCGAGCCGGGTCTGGTGGGCGGCACGGAGTTCTCGAACGTCCGCTTTAAAGGCGATGACGCCAAAGCCGGTAAAACCTACGAGAACACCGAAGCCCTGACGCCGGAAGATGTGACCGAGGCGGTCTGGTGGGTGGCCACCCTGCCGAAACACGTCAACATCAACACCCTGGAGATGATGCCGGTGAGCCAGAGCTTTGCCGGACTCAGCGTTCACCGCCAGGGCTAACCGTCAGCCACCCGGCCTGCTGGCCGGGTATGGGCGGAACCGCAAAAAACGCGTAAAATAGTGCGCATAACCCCATAAAAAGTAACCATCAATGGCCGCAGAATCGCAACTGAATCCGACGCAACCCGTCAATCAGCAAATTTATCGCATCCTCCGCCGGGATATCGTTCACTGCCTGATCCCGCCTGGCACGCCGCTGTCGGAGAAAGAAGTCTCCGTGCGTTTTGCGGTATCTCGTCAGCCGGTGCGCGAGGCCTTTATTAAGCTGGCGGAGAATGGACTTATCCAGATCCGTCCCCAGCGCGGCAGCTACGTCAACAAAATTTCCCTGTCTCAGGTGCGCAATGGTTGCTTTGTCCGCCAGGCGATTGAATGCGCGGTGGTCCGCCGTGCCGCTGGCATGATTAACGATGAGCAAGTCTATCAGCTGGAGCAGAATCTTCATCAGCAGCGTATTGCCGTCGACCGTCAGCAGTTAAACGACTTTTTCCTGCTTGATGATGAATTTCACCAGAAGTTGTCAGTTATTGCCGATTGTCAGCTGGCCTGGGATACGGTGGAAAACATCAAAGCCGCTATTGACCGCGTGCGCTACATGAGCCTCGACCATGTCTCCTCCCCGGAGATGCTGCTGCGCCAGCATCATGAAATTTTCACCGCGCTGGAAAAACGCGACGCCGAGGCGGTCGAGAAAGCCATGAGTATTCATTTGCATGAAATCAGCGAATCCGTGCTGTTGATCCGCCAGGAGAATCGCGACTGGTTTAGCGAAGAGTAAGGATCAGACGGCTGCGAAATAAGGCAGACGCAGCCGTCGTAATGGAAAGGATTATCTGACCACCAGCACCGGCGTTTTGGCGTAGCGCAAAATGGATTCGGCGTTGGAGCCCAGCAGATGGGTGGAGATCCCCGGTTTGCGGGAGCCAATCACTATCACATCGAACGCTTCGTTGTTACTGATAGCCAGAATTTCATCGCGCACGTTACCAAAGACGACCCGGGTATGGATCCGCGACATCGGTATGTCGAACAGTCGCGCCACCTCGCGCATCTTTTTCTCCGACTCTTCCTGCATATAGGCTTCGAATTTACGAATATCCGCCGTAAACCCGCGTAATAACGAACGGCTGCTGTTCGGCAGAACGTTGAGCAAGGTGATTTCGCCATTTTCCGCCGACGCGAGAAATTCCGCGTGACGCACTGCCTTATCGCTTAAATCCATTTCAAAAACATCAACAGGCAATAAAATCTTTTTATACATGGCCCGCACTCCTTTTCCAGAGAAAGTGATTTTTCAATAACTTAACTATGCCATTTTTGCGGTGAATGACCAGCCTTTATTCGGAAAAATAACAGCTAATTATCTTTAGTAAATCAGGGAAATATAGAGTTATGTAAGGACATTGCGGTCGATCATATTTTTAGTCTGCTAAAAGCAATCGACAGCAAAAAAAGATATATCAGCGGAACCGTGCGGAAACAGCAGAAGAGCCGGTGTCGACCCCATGACCGACACCGGGAATAAACGATTATTGCGCCTCAGCCCATGCGGCAACGGTCGCTTTGGCCCCCTGACGCTGCAGCGCAACATAGGCGCGGGTCACCGCCGAGACGAACCGCGCTTCCTGCGGCAGTTCACGGCCGAAGATGGCCTCAATGCCCAACAGCGCTTTGACGCGCGCTTCGCCATCGGCGCTGGCGGCAACCGCCTCCTTGATCACCGGCAGCAGCGGATCGCAAATTTCGATCGCCTGGCCGGCGTCGTCAACACCGCCGACATAGCGCATCCAGCCCGCCACGCCCAGCGCCAGCAGCGTGAAGTCATGCTGGTGCGCCAGGTGCCAGCGTACCGAGTCCAGCATACGCTGCGGCAGCTTCTGGCTACCGTCCATGGCAATCTGCCAGGTACGGTGTTTGAGCGCCGGATTGCAGTAGCGGTCAATCAGCAGACTGGCATAGTGTGACAGATCCACCCCCTGCACTTTCAAGGTCGGAGCCTGCTCGTCCAGCATCAGCGCCAGCGCCGCGCGGCGGTAGTTGTCATCCTGCATACAGTCGTTGATATGCTGATAACCGGCCAGATAGCCGAGATAGGCGAGGAACGAATGGCTGCCGTTGAGCATCCTCAGCTTCATCTCTTCGAAAGGCACCACATCGGCGACCAGCTCCGCCCCCGCTTTCTCCCACTGTGGACGTCCGGCGACAAAGTTATCCTCAATCACCCACTGGCGGAAAGGCTCGCAGGCCACGCCAGCCGGGTCGCGCACGCCGGTCAGCTGTTCAATTTTATCGAGGGTTTCCGCCGTCACCGCCGGGACAATACGGTCCACCATGGTCGACGGAAAGGTGACATTCTGTTCTATCCATGCGGCGAGATCCGCGTCCAGCGCCCGGGCGTAGGCGCAGACGACGTTGCGCATCACATGACCGTTTTCCGGCATGTTATCGCAGGACATCACGGTAAAGGCCGACAGCCCTGCCGCCCGGCGACGCGCTAAGGCCGCCACCACCACGCCCACTGCCGATTTCGGCTGGCGCGGGTTAGCGAGATCGGCGGCGATCAGCGGGTGATCGAGCTGCAGCTCGCCGCTGGCTGGCGAATGGCAATAGCCTTTCTCGGTAATGGTCAGGGAGACAATGGCCACCTGTGGCTCACACATCGCCGAAAGCACGGCCTCGAGACCATCGACCTGGGCGTGCAGCGCCTGCTTCACCACCCCGACCACGCGCGCGGTCCACGCGTCGGCGGACATTTCTGCCACGGTGTACAGAAGATCCTGCTGCCGGAGATCGGCGATCTGCTGCTCGCCGCCAATCAGGTTGACTTCAGTGTAGCCCCAGTCGCTGCAGTGCTCGCTGGCCAGTATATCGGCGTAGACCGCCTGATGGGCGCGGTGGAACGCGCCATAACCCAGATGGACGATACGGGGAACCAGCGCGCGGCGATCGCAGTCCGGCTGTATGGCGTTAGCGGTTAAGAGGGTGTTTTCCATGATGACTCTCGTTGTTATGTGGCTCATCAACCATTCTCTGGGATAACTCTCGAGGAGAATGCCTTTGTGCCTCAACCATCTCACGCAATTGGTATAACATCTTTGATTTCTGTCAACTACCATACAAGAAGCTTTTGCCGGGTTGTGGCTGCTGGCGAGCGATCACAAAATCTCTGGGATGGCAGGAGATAATCCGCCGCGAAGCGGTAAGAGAAGATGGAGCATGGCGCAGGCCGCGCCTCCCTGCGGGCCTGTGGCTTCCTGGTCGGTTAATCGATGCGGGTTTTGACGATAAAGAAGTAGCACAGCGCCCCGGCGAAGGTCACCCCGGCGGCGATCACCAGCGCCAGATTGAAAGAATGGGTGGTATCCACGACCCAGCCGGTGACTATCGGCGCGAAGGAGGCAAACACAAAGCTGCCAAAGTTCTGGATCGCCGCCACCGACGCCACTTTATGCTCCGCCACCAGCACCTGTACCAATCCCCAGGCGGAGGTGCCAGCGAAATGGACGCAGAACAGCGCCATGGAGATAAACGCCACCGCCTGGGTCGGCGTGGACGATTGCACCACCAGCAACGTTCCCAGCGCCGACAGCACCAGACCGGCAACGATCGCCGTTTTGCGGGTTTTCGCCAGGTCGTAGCCTCTGCGCGCCAGGGCGTCGACCACCAGACCATTGACCCACATTCCCACCGCCGCGGCGAGGAACGGGATCGCCGCCACCCAGCCGGTGCGCGCCAGGCTTAACCCCTGCTGAGCCTGCAAATAGCCGGGCAGCCAGGCGATATATAGCCAGCCGGTATAGTTCACCCCGGAGAAGCCGAGGATCATCCCCCAGGTGGTACGCCGTTTAAACAGCGCCAGCCATTCGCTCAGTTTCAGCGCCGGCCGGGCCGCCTCCTCGCTGGCCAGATAGCGTTGCTCCTCCTCCTGGAGGGTAAATTGCCGCCGGTTACGGTATCCCACATACCAGCACAGGCCGACCAGAATACCGGCCAAACCAATCACCACAAACATTGTCCGCCAGCCCCAGGCCAGCTGCATGATGACCAGGGCCGGCGGGGCGATGGCTTGCCCCAGCACCGTCGAGGAGTTAAATATCCCCACCGCCGTGCCGCGCTCTCTTTGCGCATACCAGTCGTTGATCGATTTCACCCCGGCGGGCATAAACGGCGCTTCACCGATCCCGAGGCCAATGCGCAGCAGAATAAAATGCGAGAATGAATTGACCATCCCGGTCAGGGCCTGCATCGCAGACCAGAATATCAGCCCGGCGCCCAGCACAACCCGCGGTCCGAGGCGATCCAGCAAAATGCCCGAGGGCAGTTGCGCGAAGCCATAGGAGAGAGAAAAAGCGGAGAGCAGCACCCCGAACTCGGTGGCGCTCAGACCCAGATCGGCGCGTATCGCCTCCCCGGCGACGCTCAGGGAAGAGCGGTCAAGAAAGTTAACGATCCCGGCGATAAACAGCAGCGTCAGGGTGATCTTCTGCACCCGACGGATGCGCAGCGGCGTCGCGCCCGCCTGTGGGGCAAATATCTCAATAGCCATCGTGATTCCTTACAGAGTCATAACCCAATATGATGTCTGATAAGTAAGGCAACAGGTCGACTACCATACAAGAATTAGGGTTTAAAAAAGTGGCAGGGATCACACAAGACGGGCTTACGCTCGTCCCCAGCCCGCCACGATGATCAGCATGCCGCACAGGGCGATGGCCGCGCCCGCCCAGTCATAATGGGTTAATTTGACCCCATCAACGACCCGCAGCCAGAGCAATGCCGTACAAACGTAGACGCCACCGTAGGCGGCATATACCCGCCCGCTGGCGGTCGGATGGAGCGTCAGGAGCCAGACGAACAGCCCCAGCGCCAGGCCGGCGGGGATCAGCAGCAGCGGCGTGGCCCCGCGCTTTAACCATAGCCACGGCAGATAGCAGCCGACGATTTCACACAGGGCGGTGGCAAAGAACAGCAGCGTTGTTTTGAGCATTAAAAGATTCGTAAAAGAGACAAAGCGTTGAACTATTCTACGCGATAATAGCCCTTTCCCTACGCTGTTTCGTCGGCTATGCCCGGCAAAAGAGCTGTAGTAAACTTAACCTGAGGGTTAACCCATCACTTAAAGGAAATCGTGATGAACATGACACTGAACAAACGCTGGTGCCTGACCGCCATTCTGGCGTTAAGCGCCGTCGTCTATACCTCCAGCTCGTTCGCGGCCACCGACCGGCTGGTGATTGAGTCCGGCGACAGCGCGCAAAGCCGTCAGCAGGCGTCGATGGAAAAAGAGCAATGGAACGACACCCGCAGCCTGCGCCAGAAGGTGAACAAACGGGCGGAAAAAGAGTGGGACAAAACCGATGTCGCCTTTGACGCGCAGGATAACTGCCAGAAGAGCGCCAACGTCAATGCCTACTGGGAACCAAACACCCTGCGCTGCCTTGACCGCCGCACCGGCCGGGCGATCAATCCCTGAGCACGCTGGCGCCTGCGGGCGCCGCCTTTCAGCCCCCTCTTTTCCGCTTTGACCACAGGAATACCCATGACCGACGCGCTACACGTCAGACTCCGCCCCCTTGAGCGCGAAGATTTGCGCTTTGTTCACCAGCTCGACAACAACGCCAGCGTGATGCGCTACTGGTTTGAAGAGCCCTATGAAGCCTTCGTTGAGCTTTCCGATCTGTACGACAAGCATATTCACGATCAAAGCGAGCGTCGCTTTGTGATCGAATGCAATGGCGATAAAGCCGGACTGGTGGAGCTGGTGGAGATCAACCATGTACACCGCCGGGCCGAATTTCAGATCATCATCTCACCCGACTTCCAGGGAAAAGGCCTCGCCACCCGCGCCGCACGGCTGGCGATGGACTATGGCTTTACCGTGCTCAATCTGTATAAGCTGTATCTGATTGTGGATAAAGAGAATGAAAAAGCGATCCATATTTACCGCAAGCTCGGCTTTATGGTCGAGGGTGAACTGATCCATGAATTTTTCATTAACGGCGAGTACCGCAACACCATCCGCATGTGTCTGTTTCAGCATCAGTATCTGGCGGAACACAAAACGCCGGGCCCGTCTCTGCTGAAGCCGACGGCTCAGTAATAATCAATGCGGTTTTTAATCGTGTAGTGGCGGGTCAGCGGCGGCTGCACGCTTTCATCGATCACCTGCAGCTCACAGCTCAGCGGATTGTTATGGCGATCGTAGTCGCAGGTCTGGCGCACCGTGCCCAGCGTGCGGTCGTTGAAGGTGCTGATGGCGGTATAGTCCATTTTCTTGCGCGGATCCTTCGACGGCGTGGAGGCGACGGTAAATCGCTCCTCTTTGGCGGTGGTGGTTTTCCCCAGCGGATAGCCATCGCTGTCGTAACGGTAGGTGGCGGTAGTCTCTTTGCCGCGGGCGCTGATAATAAAGCCGTTATCATCCGTTTCCCAGCTCACGCCGGTGGCGGGCATCTCCGCCAGCTGACATTTCCCCTGCAGACGCAGCCGCTTCTCATGGGTGCGGCCATCGACGTAATAGTTGGCGTCCAGCAGCAGCGTGGCGCCGGTGTTATTCTCCACATCCTCCAGCGTCAGCAGATCGAAACATCCCTCTTTTGACAGCTGCGCGCTCACCTTCTTGACCACCACATCGTGTTCGTCCAGTAACGTCTGGCTAAAATCCTTCACCGGACCGCGCAGCGGATCGAACTCAAACTCATTGGAAAAACTCGCCATCTCCGGGGTGAAGGCTTCCGGGGCGCTTTCGCGGTCGCACGCCGTCAGCAGCAGCGCGGTGGGGATCAACCAATACAGTCTTTTCACAGGTGATTCCTTTTGTGTACATCCAATCATATTAGCAAATACAATTGTTTACACCAGTTCTGCTATGCTTAAATCTGGATACCATCGATAAGGAGCGTAAGATGAAACTATCCCTCTGGACAGGCGCCGTGCTGCTGCTGTGCTCCACGACCGTGCTGGCGGCCCCCGACTCCTGTGAACGGGTCAAAAATGATATTCAACAGAAGATCATTAACAATGGCGTACCGGAAACGGCCTTCAGTCTGGCCATTGTGCCAAACGACCAGGCGGACCAGCCCGGCGCTCAGGTGGTGGGTCATTGCGCCAACGACACATTCAAAATCACCTACACCCGTAACAGCGACAGTCCCGCCGAAAACGACGCTCAGTAAGCCCGCCTCGCTTTCAAACGAAAGATCTTATCCCTGCATTGACCAGGGATAAGATCTGCCGGCTACCCATAACGTATTATCGCTCACCCCGGCGTTTGTTAATGACGCGGCGGCCCTTCTCCGCCCAGCATAACTATCATGGAGTGAGCAATGTCGAATCAGGAATCTTCCGGCGGCGTCACCCGACGCGCGCTACTTAAATCCACAGCCCTCGGTTCTCTGGCGCTGGCCGCCGGCGGGCTTCCCCTGCCCTTTACGCTGCGCAACGCCGCGGCGGCGGTACAGCAGGCTGCCGGCGACAACACCCGCATTGTCTGGGGCGCCTGTTCGGTCAACTGCGGCAGCCGCTGCGCCCTGCGGCTGCACGTGCGTGATGATGAAGTGGTCTACGTGGAAACTGATAACACCGGCGACGACCGCTACGGCGATCATCAGGTCCGCGCCTGCCTGCGCGGGCGTTCGATTCGCCGGCGCATCAACCACCCGGATCGCCTTAACTATCCTATGAAGCGCGTCGGCAAACGCGGAGAAGGCAAATTTGAGCGTATCAGCTGGCAGGAAGCGCTGGATACCCTTGCTGACCGTCTGAAACGCGTCGTCGCGCAATATGGCAACGAAGCCGTGTACATTAACTACTCATCAGGAATCGTCGGCGGGAACATGACCCGCTCCTCGCCTTCCGCTTCGCCGGTGGCGCGGCTGATGAACTGCTACGGCGGCTCGCTTAACCAGTACGGTACCTACAGCACCGCGCAGATCGCCTGCGCCATGCCCTACACCTACGGCAGTAACGACGGCAACAGCACTTCGGATATTGAAAACAGTAAGCTGGTGGTGATGTTCGGCAACAACCCGGCGGAAACCCGCATGAGCGGCGGCGGCATTACCTGGTATCTGGAACAGGCCCGCGAGCGCTCCCACGCGCGGATGATCGTTATCGATCCGCGCTACACCGATACCGCCGCCGGTCGCGAAGATGAGTGGATCCCCATTCGCCCCGGCACAGACGCCGCGCTGGTCGCCGGTATCGCCTGGGTGTTGATTAACGAAAATCTGGTGGATCAGCCGTTCCTTGATAAATACTGCGTCGGCTACGATGAGAAGACGCTGCCGGCCGGGGCGCCTGAGAATGGCCACTATAAAGCCTATATCCTCGGCGAGGGCGACGACGGCGTCGCCAAAACGCCGCAGTGGGCTTCGCGTATCACCGGCATCCCCGCCGATCGCATCATTAAGCTGGCGCGCGACATCGGCATGAGCAAACCGGCCTATATCTGCCAGGGCTGGGGGCCGCAGCGCCAGGCCAACGGCGAGCTCTCCGCCCGGGCGATCGCCATGCTGCCGATCTTAACCGGCAACGTCGGCATCAACGGCGGCAACAGCGGCGCCCGCGAATCGACCTACACCATCACCATCGAGCGTCTGCCGGTGCTGGAAAACCCGGTGAAAACCGCCATCTCCTGCTTCACCTGGACCGACGCCATCGCTCGAGGCCCGGAGATGACCGCCACCCGCGACGGCGTGCGCGGCAAAGAGAAGCTGGATGTGCCGATCAAGTTCCTGTGGAACTACGCGGGCAATACCCTCATCAACCAGCACTCCGACATCAATAAGACCCACGAGATCCTGCAGGACGAAAGCAAGTGCGAAACCATCGTGGTCATCGACAACTTTATGACCTCGTCAGCGAAATACGCCGACCTGCTGCTGCCCGACCTGATGACCGTTGAGCAGGAAGATATTATTCCCAACGATTACGCCGGCAATATGGGCTATCTGATTTTCATCCAGCCCGCCACCTCGGCGAAATTTGAACGCAAACCGATTTACTGGATCTTAAGCGAAGTGGCGAAACGGCTCGGCGACGATGTCTACCAGCGTTTTACCGAGGGACGCACTCAGGCGCAGTGGCTGCAGCATCTGTACGCCAAAATGGTGGCGAAAGATCCGGCGCTGCCGGCCTACGATGAGCTGAAGCGAATGGGCATCTACAAACGCAAGGACCCGAACGGCCACTTCGTCGCCTATCGCGACTTCCGCCGCGATCCTGAAGCGCATCCGCTCAAAACCCCGTCCGGCAAAATTGAGATCTACTCCAGCCGGCTCGCCGAGATTGCCGCCCGCTGGCAGCTGGAGAAAGACGAAGTCATCAGCCCGCTGCCGGTCTATGCCTCCACATTTGAAGGCTGGGACGATCCACTGCGCAGCCAGTATCCGCTGCAGCTGTTTGGATTTCACTATAAGGCGCGCACCCATTCCAGCTACGGCAACGTGGACGTGCTGCAGGCCGCCTGCCGTCAGGAAGTGTGGATCAACCCGCTGGACGCGGAAAAACGCGGGATTAAAAACGGCGATCTGGTGCGGGTGTTCAACCAGCGCGGCGAAGTCCGGCTGCCGGCGAAAGTGACGCCACGCATCATGCCGGGCGTGTCGGCGATGGGCCAGGGCGCGTGGCACGACGCCAATATGGCCGGGGACCGGGTTGACCATGGCGCCTGCATGAATACCCTGACCACCCATCGCCCGTCGCCGCTGGCGAAAGGGAATCCGCAGCATACCAACCTGGTCGACATCGAGAAGGTTTAAGGAGTAAACCATGAGCACGCAATATGGATTCTTTATCGACTCCGCTCGCTGTACCGGGTGCAAAACCTGCGAGCTGGCCTGTAAGGACTATAAGAACCTGACTCCGGAAGTCAGCTTCCGTCGCATCTATGAGTACGCCGGCGGCGACTGGCAGGAGGACAACGGCGTCTGGCAGCAGAACGTGTTCGCCTATTACCTCTCCATCGCCTGTAACCACTGCGCCGATCCGGCCTGCACCAAGGTCTGCCCGAGCGGGGCGATGCACAAGCGCGAAGACGGTTTTGTGGTGGTGGATGAAGAGGTGTGCATCGGCTGCCGCTACTGTCATATGGCCTGCCCGTACGGCGCGCCGCAGTATAACGCCGACAAAGGCCATATGACCAAGTGCGACGGCTGTTATCAGCGCGTCGCCGAAGGGAAAAAGCCGATCTGCGTCGAGTCCTGCCCGCTGCGGGCGCTCGATTTCGGCCCCATTGCCGAACTGCGCGCTAAGCACGGCCAACTGGCGGCGGTGGCCCCGCTGCCCTCGGCGCACTTCACTCAGCCGAGCATCGCGATCAAACCTAACCGCAACGCCCGGCCGTGTGGCGATACCACCGGTTACCTGGCAAACCCGAAGGAGGTGTGAGATGGGAAGCGGATGGCAGGAATGGCCGCTGGTGCTGTTTACGGTACTGGGGCAATGCGTGGTCGGCGCGACCCTCGTCAGCGGTCTGGTCTGGCTGACGCTGGCGGACCAGCGCGAAGCGCGGCAGCGGCTGGTGCGCAGCATGTTTTTTATCTGGCTGCTGATGGGGATCGGTTTTCTCGCCTCAGTGATGCATCTCGGTTCGCCGCTGCGGGCGTTTAACTCGCTGAACCGCGTCGGGGCCTCGGCGCTGAGCAACGAAATCGCCAGCGGTGCCTTGTTTTTCGTCGTGGGCGGATTCTGGTGGCTGCTGGCCGTGCTGGAAAAAATGCCGGCGGCGCTGGGTAAAGTCTGGCTGGCGATCGCCCTGCTGTTGGGGCTGGTGTTTGTGCTGGCGATGACCCGGGTTTATCAAATCGATACCGTGCCGACATGGTACACTGGCTACACCACCAGCGCCTTCTTCCTGACGGTACTCCTCAGCGGGCCGCTGTTCGCCGCCCTGCTGCTGCGTATGGCGAAAGTCGACGTTAACGTCTGGTTTATTGCCGGGCTGAGCGTGGCCGCGCTGGTCATCAGCGCCGCGATTATCGTGATGCAAAGCGCCGGGCTCGGCGCCATTCACAGCGCCGTTCAGCAGGCGGCCACCCTGCTGCCGGATTACGGCAGACTGCAGGCCTTACGTCTGATCCTGCTGGCGCTGGGACTTGGCTGCTGGCTGTGTCCGCTGATCCGCCGTCAGCCGCAGCGCGCTGCGGGGCTGTTGGCCGGCCTGTTGCTGGTCCTGATCGCGGAATGTATTGGCCGCGGCCTGTTTTATGGGCTCCATATGACCGTCGGTATGGCGGTTGCCCGTTAATGAGACGGCGCGCCGGCGCGCGCCGCAGAAAGGAATAAGTGATGATGCCGTTCCCTCACCGCGACGCTGTCGCCTTAAGCGCCCGTACCCTGGGCGCGTTGTTTTCTTATGCGCCGAATAGCCCGCAAATCGCGCCGCTGGTGGCCGCCTTCCAGGACGGCAGCTGGCAGCAACAGTGGCCCTTCCCGGTTGCCGCCCCGCTGGCATCGGGGTTTGCCGCGTCGGTTGAAGAGTCGTTGCCGGAAGCCTGGCAGCGCCTGTTTATCGGACCGTGGGCCCTGCCGGCGCCGCCATGGGGATCCGTCTGGCTGGATAAAGAGTCGGTGCTGTTCGGCGAATCCACACTGGCCCTGCGCGAATGGATGCGCGCGAACGGCATCGCACTGGACGCCGATCGCAACGAGCCGGAAGACCATTTCGGCACCCTGCTGCTGCTGGCGGCGTGGCTGTGCGAAACGGAGCAGGAGGCGCTGTTTGCCCAGCTGCTGGCCTGGCATCTGCTGCCGTGGTCCGGGCGCTTCCTGAGCGTCTTTGTCGAACATGCCACCCACCCCTTCTACCAGGCGCTGGGCCAGCTGGCGCAGGCGACCCTGGCGCAGTGGCAGGCGGGTCTGCCCCTCGCGGTGGCGGAAAAGCCGCTCTATCGCTAATCCCTTTGCCGCGCCGGGAGTCGGCGCGGTTTCCTTGATGGCTCCCCTCTCCGTAACCCGCACTTATCGCTTTTGCATATAAGTTTATTCCCTATCACAATAAGGCCATGTTTTCCCAATCTCGCCGTGACCGATGCACCGTCTTCATCCCTATCCTGATGTGCAGGTGATGTTTCGTCGCCTGCTGATCGCCACGCTGATTGGCCTTCTCGCCGCCCTGGCGGTGGCCCTGTTTCGCCATGCCATGGTGGTGCTGGAAACGCTGTTTCTCGGTAACGACAGCGGGAGCCTGGTCAACGCCGCGCAGTCGCTGCCGGCGTGGCGACGGCTGATTACCCCGGCGCTGGGGGGACTGGCGGCAGGGGCACTTCTCTGGCTGTGGCAACGACGCCGCGTTGCCCGTCCGCACGCCGCCACCGATTATATGGAAGCCCTGGAGACCGGAGACGGTTGCTTCGATACGCCGGCAAGCCTGGTGAAGTCGCTGGCCTCGCTGCTGGTGGTGGTCACCGGCAGCGCGATTGGCCGGGAAGGCGCCATGATCCTGCTGGCCGCGCTGGCAGCCTCGCTGTTCGCCCGCCGCTTCACGCCGCAGGCCGAATGGAAACTGTGGGTCGCCTGCGGCGCCGCCGCCGGGATGGCCAGCGCCTATCATGCTCCACTGGCCGGCAGCCTGTTTATCGCTGAAATTCTGTTTGGCACGCTGATGCTGGCCTCGCTTGGGCCGGTAGTGATCTCGGCGGTGATCGCCCTGCTGCTGACCCAGTTTCTCAACGGCGGCGCCGCGCCGTTGTACCATGTCGTCCTGCAGCAGGATCTCAGCGCGCTGCACTATGGCCTGATGCTCGCCACTGGACTGCTGGCCGGACTGTGCGGGCCGCTGTTTATCTGGCTGATGGAATACAGCCACCGCGGGTTCGTCAGGCTGAAACTGGCGCCGCCGTGGCAGCTGGCGCTGGGCGGTCTGATCGTCGGCGGCCTATCGCTCATCACGCCGGCGGTGTGGGGCAACGGCTACAGCGTGGTGCAAAGCTATCTGCTGCTGCCGCCGCCCGGCGCGCTGCTGGTGGCGGTATTCCTGTGCAAACTGCTGGCGGTGCTGGCCAGCAGTGGCTCCGGCGCGCCGGGCGGGGTGTTTACCCCCACGCTGTTTGTCGGCCTGGCGATGGGCATGCTATTGGCCCGCTTCAGCGGGCTGTGGCTACCTGGGGAGCAGGAGATGGCTATGATGATGGGACTGACCGGCATGGCGGCGTTTCTTGCCGCCACTACCCATGCGCCAATCATGTCGACTCTGATGATTTGTGAGATGACCGGGCAGTATGTGCTGCTGCCCGGCCTGCTGATCACCTGCGTGGTGGCGTCGGTGCTGTCGCGTACGTTACGCCGGGATTCGATCTATCGCCATCACGTTGCCGAGCATGTCTAAGTCGACGTAGCGGCTTAGCTCACGCTGTTCGGCGCGCGGCAGATACGGCAGCTCGCCAATGAGCGGCGCAGGCAGCTTTTTGCTGAGCACATCGATGATTTCGGCGTAGTGCGCCAGACCGGGGTTGATGCGGTTGGCCACCCAGCCGATCAGCGGCAGCCCGTCATTGGCGATCGCCTGGGCCGTCAGCAGCGCATGGTTGATGCACCCTTCCTGGATCCCTACCACCATCAGCACCGGGAGCTGCTCCTGTACCACCCATTCGGAGAGCGGTCGCAGGTCGTTCATCAGGCTGCGCCAGCCGCCGGTGCCTTCAACCACCACGTGTTCAACCTGCCCGGCCAGCCGCTGCAAACCATCCGACAGCAGACCGTAGTTGATCGGGCAGCTGTGCGCCACGCTGCTTTCGTCTTCGCTTAAGGCGATGGGATTGACAGCTTCATAGGGTAACGCCAGCGTGGAGACGCTCTGCAGCACCAGCGCGTCTTTATTACGCAAACCGTCCGGCGTCTCTTTGCTGCCCTTCGCCACAGGCTTGTACCCGGCCACGCTTTTGCCTCTGGCAGCAAGTGCCTGCAACAGCGCACGGGAAACCACTGTCTTCCCGACAGCAGTGTCTGTACCTGTAATAAAGAAACGCTTAAACATCACTAACCCCACAGTTTTGTCGATGAAATATACGGGAGAGAAATAATCAACAGTGGGCAAAGTCTACGTGAAGCCGCTGGGGGTCAGCTTGAGATAGCGCAATTTTTGGTGTGACTATGAAAAAATGTTAACCCTGTAACAGTCGTATGAGTAAGGATCCGTTATAGAGCGCATCCTTGACCAGCGCCGCGCCAGCCATCGTTCCGCGGTTGGAGAACTGGGTGCTTTCAACCGCGATATGCTGGCTGTAGGCCGGGAGTGATTGTTGCCGAATGCAGCTGGAAATTGCCGGAAAAAGAATGTCCGCCGCCAGGTTAAACGGCGAGCCGATCAGGATTTTCTGCGGGTTAAACAGATTGACCATGATCGCCAGAATGCGACCGACGTGATGACCGACGCCGCTGATAATGTCCCGGGCCAGCAGGTCGCCCTGCAGCGCCGCCTGGCACAGCCACTCCACGCTCAGCGGACGCTGATGCAGCAGCGAGCTCATCGACTGCGCCATCCGCATCTGCGCCAGCTCCAGCACGCTCTCCACGCTGGCGATCGTTTCCAGACAGCCATGGTTACCGCAGTAGCAGCGTTTGCCATAGGGGTCGACCTGGGTATGACCGATCTCCACGAGGCTGCTGCTGCCGGCGTGCAGCAGACGTCCGTCGGTGATAACCCCGGCGCCGACGTTATGATCGATCACCACCTGAATGACGTCCCGGGCGCCGCGCGAGGCGCCAAACAGCGATTCCGCCATGGTCCAGGCGCTAATGTCATGCTGAATATAGACCGGCACCCCGGTATGGTTGGCCAGCGTTTCGCCCAACGGGACGTCTTTGACCTCTTCATAAAACGGCATGCGATGAATAATGCCGTTTTCGGTATCAATGATACCCGGCATCGTTATGGCGATGGAGGTGAGGCGTTCCAGCTTCTTCTGGTGGCGAATAAAGAAGCGATCGATATGGTCGATGATCCGCGTCAGAAACGGCGAGCTGTCGGTAAGGGCCAGCTCCAGCTGCTCCTCCACCACCAGCTGGCTGCTTAAATCGCGCAGCGAAAGGTGGATCTCGCCGCGGCTGATGCGCACCGCCAGATAGTGCCAGGCCTCGGTTTCCACCATCAGACCCACCGCCGGGCGCCCGCGGCTGCCGGGCTCCTGAATCTCGGTCTCCTGCACCAGATGCGCTTCCAGCATCTCGCGGACAATTTTGGTGATGCTGGCGGGCGCCAGTTGCGCAAATCGGGAGAGGTCGATACGCGATACCGGGCCGAGCTGATCAATCAGGCGATAGACGGCGCCCGCATTGGTCTGCTTAATTTGATCGATATGGCCTGGTTGACTATCCGCTACCACCATTGACTCCCTTTATTTTCGCGCTTCGAAATAAACTTTCGGCTATGGTGAAGCACTTCGATGGTGAACGTCAAATTTTTGCTTAGCCTTGTGATTTACCGCACATTTCCAGCCCCTTTTTGCCTCAATTGCGCTCGTTTTTCCAGACCAGCAGCGTGTCACGAAAGCGTTTTGCCAGCGCCCCCTGCTCATGGTGTTTCGACCACACCAGCCACATCTCCGACACCGCATCCTTTTCGTCAATCGGCAGCCAGCGCATTTCGCTGAGCTGCACGCGCTGAAAGGAGGCCGGCAGGATCGACACCCCCAGCCCGGCGGCTACCAGGCCAATAATGGTCATCGCCTCCCCCACCTCCTGGGCAATCACCGGCGTATGGCCGTAGCGGCGCAGCAGGCCAAGGATGTCGTCATACAGGCCGGTACCGACGTGCGGGTCGAAAAAGACGAACGGCTCCCGCGCCAGCGCCGCCAGGCTGACCGAGGGCTGGCGGGCCAGCGGATGGTCCACTGGGACCATCGCCAGCAGCGGCTCGCGCAGCACTCGCTGCCACGCCAGGGTGTCCGGCAGTTGGGTATTGCGCAACAGGCCGAGGTCGAGGGCTCCCTCGCTCAGCGGGACAATCTGTTCGCGGGTATTGGTCTCGCGGGTGAGAATATGCACATCCGGGTAGCGCTGACGAAACAGGGACAGCGTATCGGATACCGCCTTGATAAAAGGGGCCGAGGAGGTAAAGCCGATACGCAGTTCGCCCGTTTCCCCATGGTGCAGACGGGCGGCGCGGGCGGCCGCGTCCTCCACCTGGGCGAGAATTTGTCGGCTGTCGGCGAGAAACTGTTTCCCCGCCGCCGTCAGGCTGACGCTGCGGTTGGTGCGGGCGAACAGGCGGGCGCCGGTCTGCTGCTCGAGGATCTGAATTTGCTGGCTTAACGGCGGTTGAGAGATGTTCAGTCGCGCCGCGGCGCGGCCAAAATGCAGCTCCTCGGCGACGGCGACAAAGTAGCGCAAATGACGCAACTCGATATTCATATTTAAAACGTCTTATTTGAGATTATTAATATATTAGACAGAATATTTACATTTTCATACCCTAAAAATGTGAGCTGAATGGTCACAACACTCTGTTGGTAAGCAGCAACTTCTACCCAAGGAATTCTCTGTGAGTCGTACAACAACCGTTGACACCGTGCCGGCGGGCGAGGTCAGCGTCGCTGGTGCATCCCGCCCGGATCCGTTTATTAAGCGCGGCACCCCGCAGTTTATGCGCGTCACGCTCGCGCTATTCTCCGCCGGTCTGGCCACCTTCGCCCTGCTCTACTGCGTACAGCCGATCCTGCCGGTGCTGTCGAACGAGTTCGGCGTATCGCCGGCCAGCAGCAGTATTTCTCTCTCCATTTCCACGGCGATGCTGGCGGTGGGCCTGCTGTTTACCGGCCCGCTGTCGGACGCCATAGGCCGCAAGCCGGTGATGGTCACCGCGCTGCTGCTGGCCGCCTGCTGCTCGCTGTTGTCGACCATGATGACCAGCTGGCACGGCATCCTGATTATGCGCGCCCTGATTGGCCTGTCGCTGAGCGGCGTGGCGGCGGTCGGTATGACCTACCTGAGCGAGGAGATCCACCCCAGCTTTGTGGCCTTCTCTATGGGACTCTATATCAGCGGCAACTCCATCGGCGGCATGAGCGGCCGCTTGCTCACCGGGGTCTTTACCGATTTTTTCGGCTGGCGCGTGGCGCTGGCGGTGATCAGCGGCTTCGCCCTGGCCGCGGCGATTATGTTCTGGCGAATCCTGCCCGAGTCGCGCCATTTCCGCCCGACCTCGCTGCGGCCAAAAACGCTGCTGATTAATTTCCGCCTGCACTGGCGCGATCGCGGCCTGCCGCTGCTATTCGTCGAGGGTTTCCTGCTGATGGGGGCCTTTGTCACCCTGTTTAACTACATTGGCTACCGTCTGATGATGTCGCCGTGGTCGTTAAGCCAGGCGGTGGTGGGTCTGCTGTCGGTGGCGTATCTCACCGGGACCTGGAGCTCGCCGAAAGCGGGCGCCATGACCGTACGCTATGGCCGCGGTCCGGTGATGCTCGGCTTTACCGGCGTGATGCTCTGCGGCCTGCTGATGACGCTCTTTTCTTCCCTGTGGCTTATTTTCCTCGGCATGCTGCTGTTCTCCGCCGGCTTCTTCGCCGCGCACTCCGTCGCCAGCAGCTGGATTGGCCCGCGCGCGCGCCGCGCCCGCGGTCAGGCGTCATCGCTGTATCTGTTCAGCTATTATCTTGGCTCAAGCCTGGCGGGGACATTAGGCGGGGTGTTCTGGCATCGCTACGGCTGGAACGGCGTCGGCGGATTTATCGCGCTGCTGCTCCTTGCCGCGCTGTTGACCGGCACTTGCCTGTATCGGCGACTCAAATAATCGCGCGTGACGTGGCCTGCGGGCCACGTTTCACCACATGCCCATGATAGATGACAAGCCCATCAGCTCTCTGACGGCATCAACGGACAGTAAGGCAATAAACAGCCAGGTGAACGGATTCATAAACCACCCCCGAACCTCCAGACTTGCGTTATCGATCACAGTTTAGTCACGATGCGTTACCGATTTCTGCAATACTGCTCACAGAGCCACGCTTTTTTTCCTGCTAACACGCGGCTAATGCTTTACCCCGCCCTCTGCGCGCCACGCTCGACCCGCCAGGCGTATCAGGATAGTGTAGAGGCATACCGATAATCTGTTCATTCACCTGTCACGGACCGAACGCTACTATGACTGAAAATACGCCTTATCAGCAGCTTACCCGCACCTTTCAGCGCCTGTCGCGCTTTTCGCATCTCTCCGCCATCGCCGGCTGGGATATGTTCGCCATGATGCCTCCGGGCGGTAGCGCCGCCCGCGGCGAAGCGCTGGCGGAACTCGGCGTGCTACAGCATCAGATCCTGACCGATAAAAAAGTGGGCCAATGGCTGCAGGCGGCCCGCCAGCAGGATCTCAACGACCTCGAACAGGCCAACCTGCGGGAAATGCAGCGCCAGTACGATCAGGCGGCGCTGCTGCCGGAGAGCCTGGTGGAGGCCAAATCGCTGGCCGGTAGCCGTTGCGAACATGCCTGGCGCAGTCAGCGACCGGCTAATGACTGGGCTGGCTTTGCCGATAATTTGCGCGAGGTGGTCAGGCTGAGCCGCGAGGAAGCGCAGATCCGCGCCGACGCCCGGGGCGGCTCACGCTATGACGCGCTGCTGGATATTTTCGAACCGGATATGACCAGCGCCCGGCTGGACAGCCTGTTTGCCGATCTCAAGTCCTGGCTGCCTTCCCTGCTGCGACAAGCGGTCGATAAGCAGGCGACGCGAACCTTGATCGCCCCGCAGGGGCCGTTCCCGATCCCTGAGCAGCGCGAACTGGGTCTGCAGGCGATGCGCATCCTCGGCTTTGACTTTGACGGCGGGCGTCTGGACATCAGCGCCCACCCGTTTTGCGGCGGCGTCCCTCAGGATGTGCGCATCACCACCCGCTACAACGAAAACGACCTGCTCAGCGCTCTGTTCGGCGTGATCCACGAGACCGGCCACGCCCGCTATGAGCAGAATCTGCCTCGCCCGTGGGTCGACCAGCCGGTAGGACTGGCCCGCTCTACTGCTATCCATGAGTCGCAGAGCCTGTTCTTCGAAATGCAGCTGGGACGCAGCGAGCGCTTCCTGAAACGCCTGCTGCCGGCGGTGCGCGAACGCTTTGGCGATCGGCCGGCCTTTAGCGAGGAGAATTTCATCGCCTGGAACCAGCGGGTGAAACCAGGCTTTATTCGCGTTGATGCCGATGAGGTCAGCTATCCGGCGCATGTGATCCTGCGCTATGAAATTGAACGCGCGCTGATCGACGGCGAGATAGAGGTGGAAGATATTCCGTCGCTGTGGGATGAGAAAATGCAGCACTGGCTGGGACTGTCGACCACCGGCAACTACCGGGACGGCTGTATGCAGGATATTCACTGGACCGACGGCGGCTTCGGCTACTTCCCTTCCTACACGCTGGGGGCGATGTATGCCGCGCAGCTGATGACCGCCGCCCGTCGCGCGCTGCCGACGTTAGACCGCGATATCGCGGAAGGGGATTTCAGCGCCCTGTTTGACTGGCTGCGGCAGAATATCTGGCAGCATGGCAGCCGCTTCACCACCTCGCAGCTGATCCAGCAGGCCACCGGCGAGGATCTTAACAGCTGCTACTTCCGCGACCACCTTACCGCCCGCTATCTGTGATCGTCCGCGCCGGGCTGCCCGGCGCGTCCTTCCACTCCCCGCCTTGTACATTCGGTTACACGCCGATACCAAACACTCACGGAAAGCCCGAAAAGACAAGCATATAGTGATTTCACCGGCCCCGCAGTGGGGTTGAAATTAAGAAAACTTTTCGAGGATATCAGAATGAAAAAAGTATTAGCTCTGGTCGTTGCCGCTGCTATGGGTCTCTCTTCCGCCGCTTTCGCTGCTGACGCAGTAAGCACCACTCAGGCGCCAGCTGCTACCCACAGCACTGCTGCCAAGACCACCCATCACAAAAAACACCATAAAGCCGCGGCCAAACCAGCTGCAGAGCAGAAAGCTCAGGCTGCCAAAAAACACAAGAAAGCAGAAGCTAAACCAGCCGCTGCCCAGAAAGCCCAGGCCGCGAAAAAGCACCACAAAGCTGCCGCTAAACCGGTAGCCCAGAAAGCTCAGGCAGCGAAAAAACACCACAAAACCACCAAACACCAGGCCGCTAAACCTGCTGCACAGCCGGCAGCCTAATTCCTCCCGGTGAACCAACCTTCTTAAATAATCGGCGCTGCTTCAGCGCCGTTTTTTCTGGAGAGCACTATGCTGCGGCGTTATCGTTTTGAGCTCATCCTGATCCTGTTAATCATTTGCGCAGTGGTTGCGACCCGCTTTTTCCTCTATTAATCATTTCGCCTTTCTCTCCCGTTTTGCCGCCTGGCTCAGACTTCCCGCAAGGTGAATGTCGCGCAAATATTGTTGCCCACCCTTATCACTCTCTTTTACCCTGCCGCTGCCAGCGGCGCAAATCATGCCCGGCGCCCGAAGACGCCAGACACGTTAGCAATAAACCATCGCGCGCCTGGCCCCCACGCGGCGGCCAGACTCATCACAACGCACGTACCGCTTCCATCACCAGATAGCCGGTTGCGCCCCAGATGGCCACCGAGACCAGGGAAACATAGACCAGTGCGCGAATACCTTTTTTAGACATATACCCTCCGAACGCCGGGGAAATAGAATTCAGGCTATCATCGCCGGTATTACCTCTCTATTTACTCAACGGACGGGTGACGGTAACAACGTTTTCGGTGAGAAAATGTTTCGCATTGAAAATAATTACGTGAGGCGTAAAGAAGTGCGAATTCTGGTGAAGTTCTGGCGGGTAAAAGTATTATTTTTGCGCATTATGCTGCCAAACCAGGAATAACCTCAAAGAGGTATTGCTGCATTATTCGCCAATTTCAGTACGTTCTGATACACGAATGTGCTTGCGCCAGACCGTGCTTTCTGCGGAAATAGCAGCAGAAGGTTAATGGTATTAACCGATTGAAATCAGAAGGTTTTACCCGCGCCAGAGCCTGTCGCGCGCAGATGAGACATGCCGTTTGGCCTGATTAGAATTATTGTTTACTTTCAAAAACTTAAATCTCCTGCTACTGTCAATAGACATCATAGCCTCCCCCAGAGAGTGATATGCGTAGAGACGTTCTGTTATTACTGTGTTCATTTTATCTGTTACCTCTGGGCGCACATGCCGAAGATAGCGGACTGAGCGCCAAAGATATTAAGACGTTGTTTTTCGGCCACGATGAGCGTAAAGCGGTGAGCCGCCCGGAGGAGAGTCCGTGGGACGCGATTGGCCAGCTGGAGACCGCCAGCGGCAATCTGTGCACGGCGACGCTCATCTCCCCCAACCTGGCGCTGACCGCGGGCCACTGCCTGTTAACGCCCCCGCGCGGCAAGCCGGACAAAGCGGTCGCTCTGCGCTTTATTTCCCGCAAGGGTAACTGGGTGTATGAGATCCACGGCATTGACGGACGCGTGGATCCCGGGTTAGGCAAGCGTCTGAAAGCCGACGGTGATGGCTGGATCGTTCCCTCCGCCGCGGCGCCCTCGGATTTTGGCCTGATCGTGCTGCGCTATGCCCCCTCGGGCATCACGCCGATCCCGCTCTTCCCCGGCAGTAAGGCCGATTTAACCGCCGCTCTGAAGGCGGCGGACCGGAAAGTGACCCAGTCAGGTTATCCTGAAGATCATCTGGACAATCTTTACAGCCATCAGGATTGCATCGTCACCGGCTGGGCGCAAAACAGCGTCCTGTCGCACCAGTGTGACACCCTGCCCGGCGACAGCGGCTCGCCGCTGCTGCTGAAAACCGCGGACGGCTGGCAAGTGATCGCCGTGCAAAGTTCGGCTCCCGGCCCGCAGGATCGCTGGCGGGCGGACAACCGCGCCATCGCGGTGACCGGCTTTCGCGATAAGCTGGAGGCGCTGGCCGGAGAGTAATTACCCCTGCTGCTGACGCCGCTGCAGCAGGTCGGCGATCGGCATCGGTTTACTGAAGTAAAAGCCCTGTAGCCGGTCGCAACCGGCCCGCCGCAGCAGCGCCAGCTGTTGCGGATCTTCAACCCCCTCCGCCACGACCGTCATCCCCAGCGCGCGGGCGATGCGCACCGTGCCGCGCACCATCTCCGCCGCCTGCGCATCGCAATCCACCCGCCCGGCGAGGGATTTGTCAATCTTCAGGCTGTCAAAGCGAAAGCGGCGTAAATAGCCGATGCTGGAGTAACCGGTGCCAAAATCGTCCAGCGCCACGGCGATGCCCTGGGCCTTCAGATTCTCCATCACCGCCTGCGAACGTTCCGGATTTTCCAGCACATAACTCTCCGTCACCTCCACCTGCAGGCGCGACGGCGGAAAGCGGCAGGCAGCGACCGTTTCCATCACCCGGCTTTCAAACGCCGGATCGCGAAATTGCGCCGGCGAGATGTTCACCGACAGCAGCAGATCGCCCACCGGCTGCAGGTCGCTGCAGGCGCGTTGCAGGACGAACTGGCCGAGGGTGTCAATCAGGCCGCTACTCTCGGCAATGGCGATAAACGCATCCGGCGCCAGCGCACCCTGCGGGCGACGCGGCCAGCGCAGCAGCGCTTCAACGCCGGTCATCGCCAGCGTATCGGCATCGACCACCGGCTGATACCAGACCTCAAATTCATCCTGCTCCAGCCCCTGACGGATGCCATTCTCAATCATCAGCTGATGACGTCGCACGGCATCCAGCGCATCGTCATACCAGGCCGTCCGCCCCTTGCCGCTCTTCTTGGCGTGGTACATGGCGATATCCGCCCGGCGAAACAGTTCGGTACTGGAGCATTCCGCCGGAGTACCGCTGGCGATGCCGATGCTGGCGCCGATATAAATTGTGCGTTTGCTCAGCGCCACCGGCGCTTTAAGCAGCTCCAGCGCCGCCCACGCGAACGCCGCGGCCCGGTCGATCGCCTGTTCGCCGCTCACCGCCATGGCGAACTCATCCCCGCCCATTCTTGCCAGCATGGCCCCCGCCGGCACCCGTTTTTGCAGCGCGCTGGCGATATGGCGGATCAGAGTGTCGCCCACATCGTGGCCATAGTTATCATTCACATCCTTAAAACCGTCCAGATCGATAAACACCACGCACTGCATATCGTGCTTACTCGTGTCGCACACCTGGCTGAGCCGCAGCAGCAGCGCACGCCGGTTGGGCAGGCGGCTAAGCCAGTCAATCAGGGCGATCTCCCGCGCCTGACGTTCGCCGCGGGCCAGCTTATACATGCCGAGGCTGCTGAACAGAATAAACAGCAGGATCAGGCTGGCGGCCACCCCGGCGATCAACCGCATACTGCCTGACGAGGCCAGGGCCGCTTCGGCGCCGGGCAGGCGCGGCTGCCACGCCAGATAGCCCAGAACCTCGCCTCCCTGCGTGCGCAGCGGGATCCTGTGTTCGCCTGGGCCGTCGCTGAGATGCAGATGGCTTATCTGGAAGGTGTCGCCTAAACGCTCCAGCAGCTGAGGGCTGATGTGCCGGGTAATGACCAGATAGCGTCGGGTCTCGTCAGCCACCTGCAGCCGGCCGCTCGTCGGCCGTATCAGGCCGATGCCGACGAAAGCGATCCCGGCCTCGGTACGTGTGATGCCGGCGAAGGCGTTTCTCCCCTCGCGCAGAGCCTGTGCATGATAGCGGATCAGGCTGGTCAGCCCGGCGCCGAGAAATGAGAGGTCTTCCCGGGGCATAACCTGACTCTGAAAGGCGCCCCACAGGATGTGATAATGTTCATCAAGGACAAAGGTGCCGTCATACAGGTTATTGATTTTGAAGCCAGATCCCCAGGAGTCGTACAGCCATTTTTGATCCAGGCTGGGAGCGTAAGTCTGGGTCACCGCATCGTCCCAGATGGCATTGTCCAGCACCAGCGACAGCACCCGGTTGACCGAGGTCTGCACCGCCCCTTCCACCGACAGGACCGAGCGCTGTTGGTCAATTTCATTGGATTTGCTGGCAATGAGGTGTTGCGAGAGGTAAAGCAGGGAGATCACCGACGCGGTGAGGCCGAGCCCGGCGAGAAAAATCATTATTGACAACGTCCTGGCGGAAGGAATTTTCCGCCAGCCGAAAGCTGTGAGCATGCGCAGTCCTCATCGTCACCGGGCACAATACCTGCGGGGCCGGTCTTGAGTAAGCATACTACAGCGAACCCGTTTTGCCGCCTGGCTTTGCAGGCGGCGCGACGTCAGGCGAGTTTAATTAACACCATGCCGGCAACCAGCAGGATGACACCCGCCCAGCCTTTGTTATTCAGGCGCTGGCCAAACAGCACCCAGCCGGCGGCGATGGTCGCCGCGATACCGAAGCCGCCCCACAGCGCATAGGCGACCGACAGATCGATGCCTTTCACCGCCTGCGACAGGGCGCTGAACGCGCCCAGCACCGCCGCCAGCGACAGAATGCCATAGACCTTGCGGCGGAAACCGTCGGAAAACTTCAAAAAGACGTTGGCAATAATTTCCAGAACAATGGCGATAGCCAGCCAGATGGCGTGGATCCACTCAAACTGCTGCATGAGCCACCTCCTGCTTCGACGACGCTTTTTTCTGGGTGCCGGACTTAATTAAGACGATCCCCACCACCAGGGTGGTCAGACCGGCTATTTTCAGCAGCGACAGGCTTTCATCAAACAACAGTACGCTGAACAGGGTGATCAGCAAAATACCAATCCCTTCCCATAACGCGTAGGCCACGCCGAGGGCAATTTTTTTAACCGCAAAGGCGAGAAAAATATATGACAGGGCAATCATGGCCAGCATTAAAATAAATCCGGTATGCCCACCGCTAATGCTTGCCCATTTCATCGACAAGGTGCCGGTAATTTCAGCAATAATCGCTAAAGCTAATAAAATCCAATAAAACATGATCCCTTCTCCTGCTTGAGAATATAATCCATTACCGTTTACGCGACGCGTAAACAGGAAAATTTCTGACGTAGATTTCGCTGTGCGCTTGGCGCCAGCTCAGGCAGAAAGAAGGTGACTATAGCGCCGAATGCCAGTGCTGTTCGCCGGCAAAACGGGAAAAAGTGAGGGATACTGCGGGGTGATTTAAAATATACATCCTGAACTGATTGTCCATAAAATTACAATTATCCGCGGTGTTGCTTCTCGTCCGGTGCGGATGAAAATTGTCCTCAGTAGTTAAACACAGGTACATTTGTAGCATAGTGCTACATTTTATTCAAAGACTTTGCAATTCTTTACGCCGCGGTTTTGCTGCAATGCGTTTTTTCTGAAAAAAAACGTCATTATGCTAATGTAACGCAACCTGTTAACAGGCAAGGAAGATTGAGGACGGGATCCTATGGCTAAACCTATTATTACACTTAACGGATTAAAGATGGTCATCATGCTGGGCATGCTGGTGATCATCCTGACCGGCATTCGCTTTGCGGCAGACATTATTGTCCCGTTTATACTCGCGCTTTTTCTGGCGGTGATTATTAATCCGCTGGTCCAGCTGCTGGTCCGCTGCCGGGTGCCACGCGTGCTGGCGATCTCATTGCTGATCGGCCTTATCGTCATGTTAGCCGTTGTGCTGCTGGCCTCGCTGGGGACTTCGCTTAACGAGCTGGCGCGCACCCTGCCGCAGTACCGCAACTATCTCTACGAACCGATGCAAACCATCGCTCCCTGGCTGCAGCGCCTGGGCTTTACCGTCTCGGTGGTGGAGCTAAACAAATACATCGACCCCAACGCCGTGATGACCCTGGTCACCGGTCTGCTCACTCAGCTGTCGAACGCCATGTCCTCGATTTTTCTGCTGCTGCTGACGGTGGTGTTTATGCTGCTGGAGGTTCCGCAACTGCCCGCCAAACTGCAGCAGCTGATGTCCCGCCCGGTAGAAGGCATGGGGGCCATTCAGCGCGCCATCGACAGCGTGTCGCATTATCTGGTGCTGAAGACCGCGATTAGCCTGGTCACCGGGCTGGTGGTCTGGGGCATGCTGGTTCTGCTGGACGTGCGTTTCGCCTTTATGTGGGGGCTGCTGGCCTTCGCGCTGAACTATATTCCCAATATTGGCTCCGTGCTGGCGGCCATCCCGCCGATCCTGCAGGTCCTGGTATTCGGCGGCCTGTACGAGGCGCTGGTGGTGCTGGCCGGCTATCTGATCGTTAACCTGGTGTTCGGCAATATTCTCGAACCGCGGATCATGGGGCGCGGCCTGGGACTCTCCACCCTGGTGGTATTCCTGTCGTTGATCTTCTGGGGCTGGCTGCTGGGTCCGGTCGGTATGCTCCTGTCGGTGCCGTTGACGATCATCGTCAAAATCGCCCTCGAGCAGACCAGCGGCGGCCAGAGCATCGCATTCTTATTAAGTGATGTGAGCAAAGAGTAACCCTTCCCCGGGGGGGCGAGTGGCCGGCCCCCCCTCTCCCTGACACCTGTGGTAGACCACTACGCCTTTCGTATTATTGATCCTCATCACAAAGGGCCAATCACAATTGTTACTCTCAGGCTAACGATTGGCCGCCGTGCTTAATTGATGCTCCGCGCCTCGCATCGCACACTAAACTCCACCAGGACAAACAAAACGATTTGTCGAATCAGGAGGTTAATAATGAATGCCGAACAAACGACGGGGCGGGTCTGGAACCGTCGCCGGACGGAAAAGCAGCGGCGGCTGGCCGAGGCCAACATCCCCGGCAAAGTCATCCCCACTGACCAGCTGGTCAGCGTACTGGAAAACCTGCTCGCCCCCGGCGACCGGGTGGTGCTGGAAGGCAACAACCAGAAGCAGGCCGATTTCCTCTCCCGCATGCTGGCGGAAGTCAATCCGCAGAAAATCCACGATCTGCATATGATCATGCCGAGCGTCGGGCGCAGCGAGCATCTGGACCTGTTTGAAAAAGGTATCGCCCGCAAACTCGATTTCTCCTTCTCCGGTACCCAAAGCCTGCGCATTTCGCAGCTGCTGGAAGATGGCCTGCTGGAAATCGGCGCCATTCATACCTATATCGAACTCTACTCCCGCCTGTACGTCGATCTGTCGCCCAACGTCGCGCTGATCGCCGGCTACAAAGCCGACCGTAAAGGTAACCTGTATACCGGGCCGAGTACCGAAGATACCCCGGCGCTGGTGGAAGCCGCCGCCTTCCACGACGGTATTGTTATCGCCCAGGTTAACGAACTGGTGGACGACGAGTGCGATCTGCCCCGCGTCGATATTCCCGGCTCGTGGATTGATTACGTGGTGGTCGCCGACAAGCCGTTCTTTATTGAACCGCTGTTCACCCGCGACCCGCGCCTGATTAAGCAAGAACACATTCTGATGGCGATGATGGCGATCAAGGGCATCTACGCCGAGCATCAGGTGCAGTCCCTCAACCACGGGATCGGCTTCAACACCGCCGCCATCGAACTGCTGCTGCCGACTTACGGCGAACAGCTCGGTCTGAAAGGCAAAATCTGTAAACACTGGACCCTGAACCCGCATCCGACGCTGATCCCGGCGATCGAGAGCGGCTGGGTGGAGAGCGTGCACTGCTTCGGCGGCGAGCTGGGGATGGAAGAGTACATCCGCGCCCGTCCGGATATCTTCTTTACCGGCCCGGACGGCTCCATGCGCTCCAACCGCGCCTTCTGCCAGCTGGCGGGGCAATACGCGGTGGATATGTTTATCGGTTCGACCCTGCAGGTTGATGGTCTGGCTAACTCCTCGACCGTCACCCGCGGCCGCCTTTCCGGCTTCGGCGGCGCGCCGAACATGGGCCACGATCCGCACGGCCGCCGCCATGCCACCCCTGCCTGGCTCAATATGATCACCGAGCCGGACCCAATGCAGCGCGGTAAAAAACTGGTAGTGCAGATGGTCGAAACCTTTCAGGCCGGGGTGAAGCCGACCTTTGTTGAGACTCTCGACGCGGTCGACGTCGCCAAAACCTCCGGCATGCCGCTGGCGCCGGTGATGATTTACGGCGATGACGTCACCCACGTGCTGACCGAAGAGGGTATCGCCTACCTGTATCGTGCGGAAAGCCTGGAAGAGCGCCGGGCGATGGTCGCCGCCGTCGCCGGGATCACCGACATCGGTCTCGGAGTGGACGCGAAACGCGTGGCTGCCCTGCGTCAGAGCGGCAAAGTGGTCTACCCGGAAGATCTCGGCATTCGCCGCAGCGAGGCCACCCGTTCGCTGCTGGCCGCCGGCAGCGTCGCCGACCTGGTGGAATGGTCCGACGGACTGTACAACCCACCGGCAAAATTCCGGAGCTGGTAATGAAAATTCTCTCCCCCCTGCACGCAGAAAGCCGCGTCAGCTGGCTGGCGGATACCGCCAGCGCCTGTCTGATTGACGAAGCCCGTCTGAGCCCGAAACCGGGTCTGGTTGACAGCCGCGGCAGCGGCGCGCATCAGGACCTCACGCTGGCGCTGATGGAACACTCCGCCCGCAGCCTGCAGCCGACCTTCCACGCGCTGGCCCAGCAAAGCTGGCGCCGCCCGGCGGATATCGCGCTGCGCGAAACCGTCGGCCGCCTTGGCCGGGAAGGCGAAGCGCAGATGATGCAGGCCACCGGCGGGGTCAACACCCACCGCGGCGCCATCTGGGCGCTGGGGCTGCTGGTCAGCGCGGTAGCGATGTTGGGGGGAGCGGGTCATTCACAGGCGATCGCCGACACCGCCGCCGCCCTCGCCCGTCTGCCCGACGGCCTGGCGCCGAAAAGCTTCAGTAAAGGGCTACGCGCCAGCCGCCGCTGGCAGGTGCCGGGCGCGCGCGAAGAGGCGCAGCGCGGTTTCCCGCATATCACCACCCTGGCGCTGCCGCAGTTACAGCAAAGCCGCGCCCGGGGCGCCAGCGAGCCGCAGGCGCAACTTGACGCGCTGATGGCCATCATGACCTCGCTGAGCGATACCTGCGTGCTGTCGCGCGCCGGCTTGACCGGCCTGCAGACCATGCAGCAGGGCGCCCGCGCGGTGCTGGCGGCCGGCGGGTGCGCCAGCGTCGCCGGACGCGGGGGGGGG
>NZ_JBEAHA010000007.1:0-136873 GCF_040061975.1 Klebsiella sp. GG_Kp146 | reverse complement strand
CCTTACCGGGCCTACGAACTGCGACAAATGTCACGGAAACGTAGGCCGGCGCAAGTGCAGCGCCGCCCGGCAATGAATATCCGGCGCGACGCCATGGTCCGGCTTAAAAATCCATCTTCACCGTGAACTGTACCTCACGCGGATCGCCAATCTGATTGCCGAGGTTATTGGTGCCGATGGAAGAGGTGTAATAGGTCTTATCAAACAGATTCTTCACATTCACCTGCAGCGTTACCGGATACTGCAGCTTCATCTTATAGGCGGCAAACACGTCCGCCACCGCATAGCCCGGTAGATAATAATCCGCGCCGTTGGTGCCGGAGCGCTTGCTGAGCGCATGGCCGCCGCCGCCCACCGTCAGGGTGTTGCTGTTGTAGACGTTATGAATGTCATAGGTCAGGAACAGCGAACCGGTGTGTTTCGGTACGTTCGGCAGCGGTTTCCCGGCGTAATCCGGATCTTCCAGCACTTTGGCGTCGGTGTAGCCGTAGCTGGCGATCACGCTGAGGTTATCGGTGATGGACCCCGCCAGATCCACTTCCACGCCCTGGGAACGCACCTTGCCCGCGGTTTTGGCCACCGTCTCATCGCCAATGCTCTCGGTGTACAGCACATTGCGCTTGTGAATATCAAACAGCGCGATATTGGCGGTAATGCCCTCCAGCAGGTCGAATTTGGCGCCCACTTCGTAGGAGGTGGACTCTTCCGGCGGCAGCTCGCCGATATAGCTGGCGATCGACGACTGCGGCATAAACGACTGGGCGACGTTGGCGAACAGCGACACGTTCGGCGTCACTTTGTAGACCAGGCCGGCTTTCGGCGTCCATTTCTCATCGCGGCTGTCGGTATTGACGTTAAACGGTCGGCCTTTACCGGCGTACTGGGTGTAATACTGGTAGCGCACGCCGGCGACGGCGATCCAGTTGTCGGTCAGGTACAGCGCGTCCTGCACGTAAGCGGCATAGCTCTCCTGCTGGATCCGCTGATCGCTGTCGGACGCGGAGACGGTATTGCAGGTGTCGAGGGTGCCGTAGACCGGATGATAGATATTAAAGCCTTTCACGTTCTTGCAGCGCAGCATATCGGTGCGCAGCAGATCGTAATTCTCATAGGCGACGCCGGTCAGCAGTTCGTTATAAAAGCCGCCCACCACCACGTTGCCCTGTAGGTCGGCACGGGTCGAGTGCATCTTCTGCGTGGAGCCATGAGTACCATCGACCCGACGGGTCAGGTTGCCGGTCGCCGAATCATAAGCCATTACTCGCGCCTGGTTATCGTTATAGTGATCCTGGCTGTAGCTGTAATCGAAGCGCGCGGTCCAGGCGTCGTTCAGGCGATACTCGGCGTTGAGTTGAGCGAGATCGGAATAGCCATCGGTAATATTAAACGCTTCATCGAAGCGGGTTTTGCGATCGACGTTCACCGCATGGCCGGTATTCAGATCGAAAATAGTGCCGCGATCAAAGGGCGCGCTGTAGTCGCGGTGCGAATAGGACGCGGTCACCGTCGCCCGTTCACCAAACCAGGTCAGGGAAGGGGCGATAAAGCTGCTTTTGTTTTTACCAAAATTGCGCCAGTAATCCTCATTCTGGTATTCCCCAATCAGCCGATACGCCAGATTCGTGCCTTCGATGGGGCCGGTGACGTCGAAGCTGCCGGTACCGCCGCCAAAGCTGGTGGACGTCGCGGAAACCGAACCAGAGAACTGCCGCTCCGGACGTTTGGTGATGACGTTGATCAGCCCGCCGGGGTCGAGGATACCGTACAGCGTCGAAGCTGGCCCCTTCAGGACTTCCACCCGTTCGGTGGCGGCGTTAAAGCTGCGCGGCAGAACAGTGCGCAGACCGTTGGTCATGATTGAGCCGTCGCGGTTAGCGCCGAAGCCGCGGCGGGTAAAGGCGTCCTGGGTGCCGCCGAGGGTGTTGGTTTGCACCACGTTGGCGACGTTATACAGCGCCTCGTCGAGCGAGGTGGCGTGCTGATCTTCGAGAACCCGATCGCTGACGGTATTCACCACCTGCGGAATATCCAGCAGCGGCATCGAGGTCAGCGTCGCGGTAGAGGAGCTGAGCGGTTGATAGCCGCTGGTGGCGCTCTGCCGGGCGTCGTTGGCCACCACGGTGATGGTCTCTTCCGCATCGTTGTTATCTTTCGCCGCGTGATTTTCCGCGGCCACTAATCCCGGTGAGGCTAAAAAAAGAAGCGAAAAAAGCGCCCGCCCTTGCAACGAGGTGAAGGCGACATGGGGTTGAGTCATTATCTTTTTCTCGTGAACGAATCTGCCTTTGCGGTCAGATAAAGCCAATAAAATCATTGCCCTGAATAATAAAAACACGCGATTTAGCGTCTGAACGCGCCTTTATGCGTGTAATTGAGAATCATTCAACCATGAAGGAATGTAGTAGTAAACGTTATATAAGATAAAAAATCAGCGGCGGGGAACAGGGCGTTTTAAACACCTCCATCAGGGAATGTCATGTGGTTATCTATTTGATATTATTCTATTTTGATTCTATTGCGTTGGCGCGGCTTCGCTGTAGTCATCGTCCGCGCCTGAAGACGATGGCGACTATTGACTACTACATTCATCCCCGTCATGATCAAAAGAGAATGAGATTTATTTTGATTTGACTGCAGAATGTCCAGCCATCGCCTGGAACGCTGCGGCGCAGGAGCGAGTTATGCCACAGCGGGTGACACCTGCAGAGCAGGGGATCGTACTGGATGCCCTGTCGGCCGGCTACGGCCAGACCCTGATCGTTGACGACATCAACCTGACCATCCCCACCGGCAAAATGACGGTGCTGGCCGGGGCGAACGGCTCTGGCAAATCCACGCTGCTGTCGACCATCGCAAGGATGCTGAAACCGCTCGGCGGCTGCGTGCGTCTGGACGGGCAAGCCATTCATCAGATGCCGACGAAGGCCGTCTCGCGCCAGCTCGGCATCCTGCCGCAATCGCCGCTGACGCCGGAAGGGTTAACGGTTTTCGAACTGGTCTCGCGCGGTCGCTTCCCGTGGCAGGGGCTGATGCGCCAGTGGTCCGACGCCGATGAGCTGGCGGTGGAAGAGGCGCTGCGCTTAACGGGCACCCGCGAGTTCGCTCATCTGCCGGTGGACAGCCTCTCCGGCGGCCAGCGTCAGCGCTGCTGGATCGCCATGGCGCTGGCCCAGCAAACGGCGACCATTCTGCTGGATGAACCGACCACCTGGCTCGACCTGCGCTATCAGGTCGATATTCTCGAACTGCTACAGACCCTGACCCGCGAGCATGGCCGCACGGTGGTGACGGTGCTCCATGATCTTAACTTTGCCGTCAACTATGCCGATCTGCTGGTATTCCTTAAACAGGGGCGCATCGCCGGCACGATTAGCGACGGTGAAGTCTGTAGCCCTGAGCTGATTAAACGCGTGTTTGACGTTGACGTGCAGATGTCGATTAACCCGCAAACCGGCAAACCGTTCTTTATGCCGTTTCGCGCCCGCCAGGCGGCGGCACAATGAGCGTGGTTAGCCTGCATCCCGCGCGGCGGCGCGCCCGTCCCCGGCTGGCGCTGCTCCTGCTTACACTGCTGCTTATTGCCGGCTCGCTGGTGCATCTTGGCCTGGGCGCCCGCTGGATCGCCCCGCAGACGGTGCTGCAGGCGCTGCTGGAGTACAACCCGCGTAACTTCGATCAGCGGATAATCGTCGAACTGCGCCTGGTGCGGCTGGCGGCGGCGCTGCTGACCGGCGCGGCGCTCGGCGTCGCCGGGCTGCTGCTACAGACGGTGATCCGCAACCCGCTGGGCGAGCCGCATATCCTCGGCCTTAACGCCGGCGCGTCGCTGGCGGTGGTGGCGACCTCTGCGCTGGGGCTCTCCTTCGGCGCTTTCCCCGCCGCGCGGCCGCTGACGGCCGCCTGCGGCGCGGCGCTGCTGTTCGGCGGGGTGATGGCGCTGGCCTCTGCCGGTCGCGGCGGAGCGACGCCGCTGCGCATCACGCTGTGCGGGGTAGCGCTGTCGGCGTTTGCGTCGGCGGTGACGGCGGCGATATTAATTCTCGATGAACAAACGCTGCTGGCGATGCGCACCTGGCTGGCGGGCGATCTGGCCGGGCTGAACTGGAGCACGCTGCGGACGGCGCTGGTCCCGGCGCTGATCGGCCTTGGCGTTGCGCTGTTCCTTGCCTCGCGCCTCAACGTGCTGGCGCTGGGGGATAAGGTAGCGCTGGGCCTCGGCGTGAACCTCGTCCAGACCCGGCTGCTGGGCCTGCTGGCGATTGCGCTGCTCTGCGGCGCGGCGGTGGCGGTGGCCGGGCCGATCGGCTTCGTCGGGCTGGTGGTGCCGCACGTGGTGCGCCGTCTGGTGACGGAAGATATCCGCCTGGCGCTGCCCCTGGCGGCGCCGGTAGGGGCGCTGGTGCTGCTCCTGGCGGATATCGCCGCCCGGACGCTGGTCGCCCCTCAGGAGCTGGCCACCGGGGCGATGACCGCCCTGGTGGGCGCGCCGCTGTTTATCTTTATCGCCGCGAGGTTTTTTAAATGATGCGCGCCGTCCATCGGGCCGGCTTTCGGCCGCTGGTTTTCGCTTCCCGCCAGCTGCTGCTGCGCCCGGCGGCGCTTAACATTGCCGCCTTAATGCTGCTGATGCTGCTGGCGCTGGGGCTGTACAGCCTCAGCCGCGGCAGCTATCCGCTGCCCGCGTCGACGCTGGCGCGGGCCCTGCTGGCGCCGCAGGAGATTGGCGAGCAGCCGCGCTTTATTCTGTTTGATATCCGCCTGCCGCGGATCCTGATGGCGCTGCTGTGCGGGGCTATGCTGGGGCTGGCCGGCGCGGCGATGCAGAGCATCACCCGCAACGGGCTGGCCGACCCGGGGCTGATCGGCGTCAAAGAGGGGGCCAGCATTGTGGTCCTGGCGCTGGTGCTGTTTTTCCCGGCGGTAGGCCTGGTCTGGCGGCCGCTGGCGGGAATGGTCGGCGGCGTGGCGGTGGCCCTGCTGGTCCTGACGCTGACGCGCGATTGCGCGCGACCGCGCTTTATTTTAATTGGCGTCGGCGTCTCCTGGACCCTGGCGGCGGCGGTCGGCATCTTTATGACCACCGCCGACGTTCGCGACGTGCAGACGGCGATGATCTGGCTGGCGGGCAGCCTGCAGGCCGCCACCTGGCCGCTGCTGGCGGTGGCCTTTTGCTGGGCGCTGCCCGGAGCCATCATCCTGTTCTGTACCGCCCGGGCGGCGGACGCGGCGCTGCTGGGCGACCGGACCGCCATCGGCCTTGGGGTGCGTCTCCAGCAGCTCACACTGCTGCGCTTTTTCGCCCCGGTGCTGCTGACCTCGGCCAGTGTCTCCTGCGTCGGCAGCCTGGGCTTTGTTGGCCTGATGGCGCCTCATATGGCGCGTTTTGTGCTGCGCGGCGGCCAGGTATCGCTGCTGAGCGGAAGCGCGCTGATTGGCGCCTTGCTGGTGCTGGTGACCGATACCCTTGGCCGGCTGGCGTTTGCGCCGCTGCAGATCCCGGCGGGGATTGTTATTGCCCTGGTGGGCTGCCCGTTTTTTGTTGTCTTGCTCTGGCGTCGCCGCGATGCCCTTTAACCAGGAAGGTATTATGCGTTGGTTCGTCTCATTGCTGCTGTTGCTGACGGGGGCCGTCAGCGCCGCCGACCCACAAACTCAGACTTTTACCGATGATTTAGGCCGCACGGTCACCGTCCCGCTCCATCCGCAGCGTATCGTTTCGATGCACGATCTCGACATTACCATTCCGCTGATTGAGCTCGGGGCGCCGCCCATCGCCAGCCACGGCCGGACGCGACCGGACGGCAGCCACTATCTGCGCTCCAGCGCCCAGCTCACCGGCGTCGATTTCGACAATAGCGATATCCGCTTTATTGGCACCGCCGATATCGATCTGGAAGCGGTGGCCGCCGCCAGGCCGGATCTGATCATCACCGAGCCCAGCCGTCACGTGTCGGTGGAGCAACTGGAGAAGATTGCCCCGACGGTGAGCATCGACCATCTGCAGGGCAGCGCCCCGGAGATTTACCGCAAGCTGGCGCAGCTGACCGGCACCCAGCCGCGGCTGGCGATCCTCGAGCGCCGCTATCAGGAGCAAATCAAGCAGCTGAAAGCGATGGTCAACCCGTCGCAGTACAGCGTCTCGGTGATCCAGGCGAACAACGGCAAGGTCACGGTGCATCATTCTTACCACGCGCTGGGCCGGGTGCTGCGCGACGCCGGGTTCCGCTTTCCGCCGTTGATTGAGCGGATCCCCGACGGCCAGCGAATTGACGTCAGCGCGGAACAGCTGCCGGAGCTGGACGCCGATTTTGTCTTCGCCACCTGGCGGTCGGATACCGGCGGTAAGCCGCAGGATGAGCTGCAGGCGATGGAAGGCGTGATGCCCGGCTGGTGCGACTTTATGCGCGCCTGCCGCACCGGGCGCTATATTTTGCTGCCGCGGGAGGAGGTGATCTCCAACTCCTACGCCGCGCTCTCTCTGATGGTGGCCCAGGTGCAGTCGCATATTGCCGGCAGGCCGATCCCGGCGGAGGCCAAATGAAAAGCGC
Source organism: Klebsiella sp. GG_Kp146 (assembly GCF_040061975.1). Taxonomy (NCBI): domain Bacteria; kingdom Pseudomonadati; phylum Pseudomonadota; class Gammaproteobacteria; order Enterobacterales; family Enterobacteriaceae; genus Klebsiella; species Klebsiella sp. GG_Kp146. The sequence goes on along the minus strand of NZ_JBEAHA010000007.1, from coordinate 130,325 downwards.
GGTAAAAAAAGAGAAGGGGCGGGTCGACCTGTTCGGCGAACGCTATCGCGCCCGGGCGCATCAGCTCTCTCCCCGCCTGCGGGCCGTGGTCAGCTATATCAACGACAACCGCGAGGTGGTGCTGGAGCAGACGGCGATGGAGATCGCCACCGCGACCCAGACCTCTGACGCCACGGTGGTGCGCGCCATCCAGGCGCTGGGCTTCGCCGGGCTGCGCGAGCTTAAGCAGACTATGGAGCGCTGGTTCGGCCCCTCGGTCACCTCGGCGGAAAAGATGCGCTCGACGGTCACCGCACTCGCCAGCGACGTCAATTCCAGTATTGATTTTGTGCTTGAAGGGCACCAGCGGGTCTGCGAGGTCCTGTCGCGGGCCGACAATCGCTCGGCGGTGGCCCAGGCGGTGGCGTTGCTCAGCGACGCGCGCCAGGTGGGGATCTTCGGCATCGGCGCCTCGGGGATCCTCGCCGAGTACACCGCCCGGCTGTTCAGCCGCATTGGCCTGCCGGCTTACGTGATGAACCGCACGGGCTTTAGCCTCGCCGAACAGCTTATCGGCCTGCAGCGCGGCGATGTGCTGATCATGATGGGGCAAAAATCCCCCCATCGCGAAGGGATGACCACCCTGCGCGAGGCGAAGCGGCTGGGAATTCCGACCATCCTGCTGACCCAGGCGGTGGACTCGCGCTTCAGCCAGGAGGCGCAGGTGGTGATCGACGTCCCGCGCGGCGGGGACAGTAGCCGGATGCCGCTGCACGGCACGGTGCTGGTCTGTCTGGAGATGATTGTCCTGTCGGTGGCCTCGACCACGCCACAAAAAACGGTGAAATCCCTGAAGCGAATCAACGACCTGCACCGGGCCATCGGTAAATCCGGCGGTAAACGGGCCAGTTGATAAGATAATTCACCAGCGGGAAGGTTTCCGGTTGCATACAAAAGTAAGTGTGTGTATTTTTATGCAAAATAAATGCATAAAAAGGATATCTCATGGTTAAGAATTTGCTCAAAGCGTGTTTCATGATGGCCGCGCTGACGGCAGCCGGACAGGCGGCTGCGGAAACCTACACCGTCGGCTCCGGCGGCACCTACCGGCCATTTGAATTTGAAAACAGCCAGAAACAGCTGGAAGGTTTCGATATCGACATCATCAAAGCCATCGCCAAAGCCGAAGGCTTTGACGTCAAACTGGTCAATACCCCATGGGAAGGCATCTTCGCCACGCTGAACACCGGCGACCGCGACATCATCATCTCCGGGATCACCATCACCGATAAACGCAAACAGATGGTCGATTTCTCCGCGCCGTACTTCCCGGCCGAGCAGTCTATCGTCGTCGCTCAGGATTCGCAGGTCGATTCCCTGGCGGCCCTGAAAAACGAGAAGGTCGGGGTGGTGAACTCCAGCACCGGCGATATCGTGGTCTCTGAGGTACTGGGCAAAAACAGCACGGCGATCAAGCGCTTCGACAATACCCCGCTGATGCTCCAGGAGCTGTTCGAGGACGGCGTCAGCGCCGCGGTGGGTGACGTCGGGGTGGTGAAGTACTACATCAAACAGCACCCGGAGAAGCAGTTCAAGCTGGTGCCGGATGCCAAATTTGAACGCCAGTATTTCGGTATCGCGGTGGCGAAAGGCAACAGCGAACTGCTGGGTAAAATCAACGCCGGTCTGCAGAAGATTGTTGCCGACGGAACTTACGCCAAAATCTATAAAACCTGGTTCGACGACAACGTGCCGACGCTGCCAGCGCAATAACCCACCTTTTTCAGTGACCACGGCTATCGCCCAGGCGATAGCCGTATTTTTTAGGGAAGGACTATGACGGGATTCCGTTGGGAGATCATCGAGGAGTACGGCCCGCTGTTTGTGGACGGCGCCCTGATGACGATTAAATGTACCATTATCTGCGTGATCCTCGGGACGCTGTGGGGGTTAACCCTCGGTCTCGGACGGATGGCGAAGGCCGAGCACGGGCCATGGAAATATATTCTCCGCTACCTGGTGCAGTTTCCGGTGCGCTTTTACGTTAGCGCCTTCCGCGGTACGCCGCTGTTCGTGCAGATCATGGTGGTGCACTTTGCGCTGGTGCCGCTGTTTATTAACCCGCGCGATGGCCTGCTGGTGACCAGCGGCCTGATGAGCGCCGACTTTGCCCGCGAGCTGCGCGCCAGCTACGGGGCGTTCCTCTCCTGCATTGTGGCGATCACCCTTAACGCTGGCGCCTATGTGTCGGAGATTTTCCGCGCCGGCATCCAGTCGATCGACAAAGGGCAGATGGAGGCCTCCCGCGCGCTGGGCATGCCGTGGTGGAAAACCATGCGCAAGGTGATCCTGCCCCAGGCGTTTCGCCGCATTCTGCCGCCGCTGGGCAACAACGCCATCGCCATAGTCAAAGACTCGTCGCTGGCCTCGGCTATAGGCCTGGCCGATCTGGCCTACGCCGCGCGCACCGTCTCCGGCGCCTACGCCACCTACTGGGAACCCTACCTGACCATCTCCCTGGTCTACTGGGTGATCACCTTCCTGCTGGCGCAGCTGGTTAACCGTCTGGAAAAGAGGTTTGGCAAAAGTGATTCACATTAATAACTTACATAAGCGCTTCGGCGACAGCCACGTGCTGCGCGGCATCAGCTGCGACATTAAACCGCAGGAAGTGGTGTGCATCATCGGCCCCTCCGGCTCGGGGAAAAGTACCTTCCTGCGCTGTATGAACGCCCTCGAGACGGTCAGCGAAGGCGAGGTGGTGGTCAACGGCTTTGCCGCCCACGACCGCACTACCGACCTCAACAAGATGCGCGAAAGCGTCGGCATGGTGTTCCAGCGCTTTAACCTGTTCCCGCACATGACGGTCCTGGAAAACCTGATTATGGCGCCGATGAATCTGCGCAATATGCCGCGCCAGCAGGCGGTCGACCTGGCGGAAGCCTTGCTGGCGAAGGTGGGCTTAAGCGATAAGCGCGACGCCTGGCCCTCGAGCCTGTCCGGCGGCCAGCAGCAGCGCGTCGCGATTGCCCGCGCGCTGGCGATGAAGCCGTCGATAATGCTGTTCGATGAGCCCACCTCTGCGCTGGATCCGGAGCTGGTGGGCGACGTGCTGGAGGTGATGAAAAACCTCGCCAGCGAGGGGATGACCATGGTGATCGTGACCCACGAAATGGGCTTTGCCCGCGAAGTGGCCGACCGGGTGATCTTCATCGACCAGGGCGTGATTCAGGAAGAGGGCAAGCCGGGGCAGATCTTTAGCGCGCCGAGCAACCCACGCACCGCCGCGTTCCTCAGCAAGGTGCTGTAAACCGAGCGGGCTGGCGCCAGGCCAGCCCGCTGAGTGTTGTCAGATATATTGATGATATTTTTCATCATCAGTATAAACATTGACTGAACTCATAAATCCCGCGACGACTCCTTTGTTAATCTCCGGGTATCGCTTTGGGCTTCTCCAGGAATATAACGTTGGAAATCTTTTTTTAACCCACTGAAAAATAGCGACTAACTATTTTTCATACGCCAAAAAATCATGGTCCGTTAATGACGGATCCGGTTTCGTATGGGTTAAAAAAGGTACGTTATGACAGTTACATGGACGGTCACGCCCGTGGGGTATCAGCACATTGCCAAACGCTGCCCCTCCTGCAATGTAAAACGCGACTTCGCGCCTTCCGGCGCCATCCGGGTAAATTCGCAAAAGAAGCTGCTGGATATCTGGAGCATCTATAAATGCACGCACTGCGATTACACCTGGAATATCGCCCTGTTTTCCAGGCTGCACGTCAGCAAGATTAACCGCGAACAGCTTCAGCGCCTGAGGCAGAACGATGCTGCCATGGTTCGCTATTATGCCGCTGACCTCGCGACGCTGAAGCGCAACCGCGCTGTGCTGTCGGGGCAACCTGATTTTCGTATTCAGGAGCATTGGTCGGTCAGGCTAATGGCTTGCCCGCAAATAATGGTGCGCGTTCGGGTCCTTCAGCCTTTTCGCGTCAGCCTGCTATCAATACTGAAAAAGCAGCTCAAGCTGAGTACGGCTGATATCCGGTGGTTGGTCGCGACAGGGCAGATCAAGGGTATTCCACTAAAACAGCTCAAGACGAAAAAGCTGAAGGCGATGGAATATCATTTTCAGCTGGCGGCGGAAACGCTGTATGCGCGACGCAGGATTACGTTATCACTTCGCTGTAGATAACTCGTCGGGAAGATAAGCCGTAGCGCTTTAACCGCGGTTTTTCGTTATTCTCAATGAAATCAGGACGGCGAAGTCGGCCGTCCTGAATTACTCATTACTGCCTGAAAAAGGCCCTCCGCTGCAGCCAGTCAAGCTGCCGACGCATAATAAACAAACGCCAGCTTATTGCCGTCGGGATCGCGGACGTAGGCGCTGTGAAAGCCGTCGCCATACTGCGGTCGGTGACCGGACGCGCCTTCGTCACGTCCGCCGAGTTGCAGGGCGAGGGCATGCAGTTCCGCAATATGTTCGACGGAGCGGGCGTTAAGCGCCACCATCGTTCCATTGCCCACCCCGGCAGGCTGCTGATCAAAGGGGACGCCCACGCACAGCCCGCAGGTCTGGTTGCCGTTGAAGGTGCCCCATGAGGCGCCTTGTTCGTTACGGCCGGCTTTGGCGTGCCCCAGCAATGCCATTAACGGGTCATAGAACTCGATGGCGCGTGGTAGATCGTTCGTTCCCAGCATAATGTATGAAAACATAGCGTCCTCCTGTAGCGGCAAAAAGGTGACTCTCGCCCGCTTACTGCGTGAAGCGGATGGCAACAGACCCGGCGCTGCGCTCAGCCTCGCCATGGTACACCGCCTCAATATTATTCCCCTGCGGATCCAGCACAAAAGCGGCATAGTAACCAGGATGATAGTGTCGTTCGCCAGGGGCGCCGTTATCGCGGCCGCCATGGGTCAGCGCTGCATGGTAAAAAGCGTCCACCATGTCGCGATCTCTGGCCTGGAACGCCAGATGGTGGCGCCCTGTCAGTTTCCCGGCGGCCTCCGGGCTGTGGCGTGAGGCCACCACCAGTTCGTCAGCCAGCAAGTATTCATTGGCGGTGGCGATCGCCGGGATCTCCAGCGCCGACAGTACGGCGGTATAGAAGTTTTTGCTTGCCTCAAAGTCTTCGACAACCAGCAGAATATGATCGATCAATCTGCCACGATGTAACGTATTACTTTCCATATGATTTCCTCCTGGCAGGGGGGCCGGCAATGGTTAACAGCAGTGAGCCAGCAAAAACAGGATACCCTCCGGTAAGGGCCATAAAAAAGGCTGGCGCCAGGCCAGCCGTCAGGACTACTGCGCGGACTCCGTCGCTTCGTCCATGTCCTCTTCCTGCTCGCTGGCGAGCAGGGTTTTCTCGTTTTTACACAGACACTGGATCAGCAGGAACAGCCCGCCGCTGGCCACCAGGGTGGCGATCAGGCCATCGTAGCCGGTGATGCCGATCAGCATGCCGCTGACTACCGGTCCGGCGACGCTGCCGGCGGACCAGAAAAAGCCGAACAGGGCGTTAATCATAATTAGCTTCTGTCCGCTAAAGGTTTTCCCCGCCCGCACCAGCGACAGGGTATACAGCGCCCCCGCCGCGGCGCCCAGCAGCAGACAAATGGCCATCAGCTGAATGCGTGAGCCGAGCATCAGCGGCAGGGCCAGCAGCGACAGGCTGAAGACCACCGCGCAGGCCAGATGCACGCGGCGAATGCCGACCCGGTCGGCCAGCCAGCCGAGCGGGGTCTGGAACATCGCATCCCCGGTAAGCACCACGGTCACCAGCAGCACCGCCATTCCTTCATTAAGCCCCTTGTCCATGCCGTACAGCGGCAGCAGGGCGAGGATGCTGGCGTCGAAGAAGGCGAAGCAGAAGACCCCGGAGGCCAGTACCGGCAGGAAGGCGCCGAGGCTGCGCCAGCTGGCGCGCTCCCCAAGGCTTTCGCGGGTGCCGGTGGGCAGATGGCGCAGCATCAGCAGGCAGACGGCGGTGACCGCGACGATCGCCATCAGCGCCGAGGCCTGCCAGGCGGGGCCGACGGAGATCAGCAGCGGCCCGGCCAGCTGGCAGCCGGTAAAGGCCGAGGCGTAGATGCCGGTGAGGGTGGCGCGCTGACTGCCTGCCGCGCCGCCGGTGATCCAGCTTTCGCCCAGTACGATAATGACCCCGGAGGCCAGGCCGGTCAGCAGGCGCGGCAGCAGAAGCAGCGTCATATCGGTGGTCATGCATGAGGCGATGGTCGCCAGCGCCAGCAGGATCAGACTGCCGCTCAGCAGAACGCCCATTTCAACGCGCCGGCACAGCGCAGGAGAGAGGAAAGAGGAGATCATCATACCGGCGGGCGGCAGGGCGGCCAGCAGGCCGACGTACAGCGGCGCAACCTGCTGCTGCGCCAGCTCAAGACTGATTAACGGCACCGTATAGCCGGTGATAAATCCCACGAGCGACGCGGCCATGATCATCGCCAGCGTGGGGGCAAGACGATTCTGGTCTGGGTTAAACATTTTATTTCCGATGACGGAGAGGTCAGTAGTGGATCCTTCGGCAAATTGCCGTCCTGAGTTGCATAATAATTAATCGCCTGGCCGTTGTCACCGTTGAAATCACTACCAAAAAAGGTCCGCCCGGCGGCGGCTGGCGTGTACGCCGCGCCGCCGCCGCATTTCGTGACGTTGTCAGCGTGTTAACGACAGGATATAACGGAGGGAGCGGCAGCGACCCGGCGCCGGTGAGCGACGGGGAAAAACGCAGCGCATGACCCAATTATTCAGCATTACGCTATGCAGGAAAGGAGTAATACATGGCCGTATCGCCGTCACTGATCGCCGAAGCCACAGGCTGGCGACGTGAGTTTCACGCCGCGCCTGAGCTCGGATATCAGGAGCAGGAGACCTCGCGCCGCGTCGCCGAGCTGCTGGTCTCGTTTGGCCTGCAGGTTCATCGCGGGCTGGCCGGCACCGGCGTCGTGGCGACGCTGGAAAACGGCCCCGGGCCGGTTATCGGCCTGCGCGCCGATATGGACGCCCTGCCGATCACCGAGCTGGGGAGCGTCAGCTACCGTTCGCGCCGCGCCGGGGTAATGCACGCCTGCGGCCACGATGGCCACACCGCGATGCTGCTGGCGGCCGCGGCCCATCTGGCGCAGACCCGCCAGTTCAGCGGTACCGTCCACTTTGTCTTCCAGCCGGCGGAAGAGAACCTTGGCGGCGCGCGCAAAATGGTGGAAGAGGGGTTATTCGAACGCTTCCCGATGGATGCGATTTACGCGCTGCATAACTGGCCGGGGATCCCCCTCGGCGAAGTGGCGCTCAGCGATGGCGCGATGATGGCTTCCCTCGACGCCTTCGAGATCACCCTGCGCGGCAAAAGTTGCCATGCGGCGATGCCGGAGAGCGGGGCCGATCCCATCGTCGCCGCGGCGCAGCTGATTATGGCGCTGCAGACCATCCCCTCCCGTCGCCTGTCGCCACAGGATTCCGCGGTGGTCAGCATCACCCAGATAAACGGCGGCGAGGCGATCAACGTCCTGCCGGACACCGTGGTGCTGCGCGGCACCTTCCGCTGCCTGAGCAATCGCGTTCGCGCCCGCGTGCGGGAGCTTATCGAAAGCTATGTGGCCACCCAGCCTCAGGTGTCCGATGTCCGGGGCGAGATTAGCTGGTTTCCCGGGTATCCGGTGACCAAAAACCATGCGCCGCAGGCGCAGCTGCTGCGCGAGGTGGCGGTCACCACCCTCGGCGCGGAGGCGGTGCGCTGGAACCAGGCGCCGTCGATGGCCTCGGAGGATTTTGCCTGCATGCTGGAGGTCTGTCCGGGGGCCTATTTCTGGATCGGCACCGATGGCGAAACGCCGTCGAAGCCGTTGCATAACGCCAGCTATGACTTTAACGACGCGCTGATTAGCCACGGGGTGGCGATGTGGGTGGCGCTGGTGGAGAAACAGCTGCCGGCGGCGTAACCCGCCGGCAGCGGCAGGAGGGAAGGGAGCGCGCGCTCCCTGAGGTCAGACGTCGGCGGCGGCTTTCAGTCGCGCCTTCATGTCGCTGTAGGCAGTCCAGGCATAGCGCTCCGCCCACTGCTGGTCGGCAATCGCTTCCACTTTCACCGCACAGTATTTGGTCTCCGGCGTTTTGGAGATCGGATCCAGGTTATCCTGGGTCAGCTCATTACAGGCGCCCACCCACCACTGATAGGTCATATAGACCGCGCCCGGGTTGATGCGATCGCTGAGGTCGGCGCGAGTGATAACCTTTCCGCGCCGGGAGCTAACCCACACCAGCTGTTTGTCGGCGATCCCCAGCCGTTGCGCATCCACGGGGTTCATCTGCACCCGTCCCGGCTCGTCGGCCAGCGACTGCAGCGCGGCGCAGTTGCCGGTCATCGAGCGGCAGGAGTAGTGCCCCACCTCCCGCACCGTGCAGAGCACCAGCGGCCATTCATCATCCGGACGCTCCGCCGGCGCGCGCCAGGCGGTGGCGAAAAGCTGCCCTTTACCCGATGGGGTGTCGAAGCGGTTGTCTTTATACAGCCACGGCGTGCCGGGGTGGTCGAGGGTCGGGCATGGCCACTGAACATGGCCCATATCGCCCATTTTCTCCCAGGTCACGCCGTAGAACAGCGGGCAGAGCTCGCGCATCTCGTCCCAGATCTGCTGGTTGTTGTCATAGTGCATCGGATAGCCCATTTCGCTGGCCAGCAGACTGATGATCTCCCAGTCGCGCTTCACATTCCCCGCCGGCGGGATCGCCTGTTCAAACCGCTGAAACCCGCGGTCGGCGCAGGTGAAGACGCCGCCGTGCTCGCCCCAGGAGGTGGCCGGCAGCAGGACATCGGCAATCTCCGCCGTTTTGGTCATGAAGATATCCTGCACCACCACGAAGTCCAGCGCCTCGATGCCTTTGCGCACCAGGCCGAGGTCGGCTTCGGTCTGCAGCGGATCTTCGCCCATGATGTAGTAGGCTTTGATCTCGCCCGTCAGCGCCTTATGCGGCACCTCGGTGATGCGGGTGCCGACCTGGTCATCCATCTGCGCCGGGTTGATCCCCCAGGCGGCGGCGAATTTCGCCCGCACGGCTGGGTCGGTGACCTCCTGATAGCCGGGGAACAGGTTCGGCAGCACGCCCATATCGCAGGCGCCCTGCACATTGTTTTGCCCACGAACCGGGCCCACGCCGACGTTCGCCCGTCCCAGGTTGCCGGTGAGCAGCGCCAGGCTTGCCAGGCCGCGCACCACGTCCACCGCCTGGCCAAACTGGGTGACCCCCATGCCCCACATAATGGTGGCGGAAGGGGCGGCGGCAAACATGCGCATTGCCTCGCGGATCGCCTGCGCGCTGACCCCGACAATCCCTTCCACTGCTTCCGGGGCGTAATCTTTCACCGCCTCGCGGTAGGCGTCCAGCCCTTCGGTATAGCGTTCGACATAGGCTTTGTTGTACAGCTCTTCTTCCAGCAAGACATAGCCGAAGGCGTTCACCAGCGCCATGTTGCTGCCGTTGTTGAGCTGCAGATGACGGTCGGCTATGCGTGCGGTTTCAATGCGTCGCGGATCGCAGACGATGATTTTGGCGCCGTTTTCCCGGGCTTTGATCACCCGGCGGGCGACGATGGGATGGGAGTCGGCGCAGTTGTAGCCAAAGACCAGCAGGCACTTCGAGTTTTCGATGTCGCTTATCGAGTTGCTCATCGCCCCGTTGCCCAGCGCCTGCTGTAGCCCGGCGACGGAAGGGCCGTGGCAGACGCGGGCGCAGCAGTCGACGTTATTGGTGTTCAGCACCGCGCGAGCGAACTTTTGCATCACATAGTTGGTTTCGTTGCCGGTGCCGCGCGAGGAGCCGGTGGTCATGATGGCGCGCGGGCCATGCTTCTCTTTGATCTCCCTGAGCTTGCTGGCGGTATAGCGAATCGCCTCCTGCCAGCTGACCGGCGTGAAGGCGCCGCCTTTCTGGTAGCGGATCATCGGTTGTTTAAGACGGGGCGTCAGGAGCTGCGTGTCGTTAAGAAAATCCCAGCCGTAATAGCCTTTCAGGCACAGCTGGTTCTGGTTGGTGACGCCGTCGGCGGCTTCCGCGCGAATGATTTTATTGTTGTCGACAACCAGTTTAAGTTTGCAACCCGCCCCGCAGTAGGGGCACACGCTCGTGATTTTTTTCATCAGTAACAGACCTGTTAACAGTGAACAGAGGATCGCTGTCGCGCCGGGCCCGACGGGCAACGATCGCGGTATCGCCTGCTGGTGATGCGGACGCAGGCCCGCTGCGCTATGCAGGTCTCGTGCCAGAATTTAATTTATTGATTTAGAATGAAAAATAACAGGGGAAGGATGACGGGAGCGTGACCTCGTCACTAATGACGATGACGCAGAGCGCCGACGTCAGACGCTCTGCAGGGGAAAATGCCGCTACGCGAGAGGGCGGCAGCGGGCGATATGCGACTCGCTCAGGCCGACGTCGCGCGCGGCGGCGCAGATTGCCTGCCAGCTGCCCGCATCCAGCGGGATCCCCTCGGCCAGGCGCGCTTCGCGGTTGGCGGCCTCCCATTCGCCGGGGGCCAGCACCGGGGCATCGGGATCGTGCGGCGACTGTTTACACCATGCGATAAAGGCCTCCGTCTGCGCCTGGCTGTCCGGGGCATCGAACGCGTCCGGGCGCAGGATCACGGTGGTCATGCAGTTAAAGATGGCGTCGACGCTGGTCTGCAGGCTTTCCTGATGGGTGGTTTGCCCCCCGGAGAGCGCGCCGCCGAGCACTTCGCACAGTGTCGCCAGGGCATAGCCTTTGTGCTGGGCGAAGGTGAGCAGGGCGCCCAGCGGCGAGGTCTGCATCACCGCCGGGTCGGTGGTGGGCAGCCCCTGGGCGTCGATCAGGCAGCCGGGCGCCACGGCTTCTCCTTTGTGCCAGGCGACGCGGGTTTTACCAAAGGCGATGGCGCTGGTGGCGTAGTCCAGCAGCAGCGGCGGATGGCCCGCGCGGGGAAACACCACGCACAGCGGGTTAGTGCCGAAGCGGCTGTCTTTTCCGCGGAACGGGGCAACCATCGGGTCGCCGATCACGCTGACGAAGTGAATGGAGATCAGCCCGGCGGCGGCGCACTGCTCCGCCCAGTAGCCGATGCGTCCGACGTGATGCGCATTGCGCAGGGCGATAGCCGCCATGCCGTGCTGCTTCGCCTTTTCGATGCCTAACTGCATCGCTTCGTGGGCGACCACCTGGCCGAAGCCGGCGTTGCCGTCGAGGGTGACCACGGCGCCGGCGTCTTTGGTGACCGTGGCGTGGCGGTTGAGCTGCAGAAAGCCGCCGGCGTGGGATTTCACATAGCTTGGGATCATCCCGACGCCATGGGAGTCATGCCCGGCCAGGTTGGCGGCGATGAGATGGTCGGCGACCAGCGTCGCTTCTTCTGAGCGGCTGCCGAGATGGGTAAACAGTGAGACGACAAACTGATGCAGATCCGTCGCCAGAAAGCGGTGTCCTGTTGGCACTGATTCTCTCCTGTAGTCTGTTGTTATTTTGTTATGTTTGCCGTTTTATGCTGCGCCGCCCGGCGCAGAAGGTCAAGGGCGGACTCTCCCGGCGACAGGCCCCTGCGCCAGCGCCTGCGTTATACGACAGACGATAAAAAACCGGTCCGGGATCGCGTTTTAATTAACGTCATAAACACCACATTTTTAAATTCTGCCACTGTCACAAAAGCCAGAAAAAAGCCAGCCCCGGCGTTGCAAGGGGAGCTGATACCACTATATGTTAAATTTGTGTTTATTAATTGATAATTAAAGGTTGGTATCATGTATAAGAAAATAAGTGGTTTAGTGGTTTCACTGACGGCCGTTTTCGCCTGTGCCGCCTGGGCGGAGGTGCCTGCGGGCTATCCGGCGGATTATCAAAAAACGGTTGATGCCGCCGTCAAAGAGGGCAAGGTGGTGATCTATTCCACAACCGATACCAAAGCGGCCGGGCCGTTAATTAAAGGATTCGAAGCGCAATATCCGGGCGTAAAAGTCGAATATAACGACATGAACAGCACCGAGCTGTATAACCGCTATATCAGCGAGCAGGCCGCCGGGGGCGGCAGCGGGGACGTGGTGTGGAGCTCATCGATGGATACCGCGTTGAAATTAGCCACCGAGTACGCGGAACAATATGCCTCGCCGGAGGTGAAGCAATTACCCGACTGGGCGGTGTGGCAGCAGAAAGCCTATGGCACCACCTACGAACCGGTGGTATTTATCTATAACAAACGGCTGATCCCGCAGAATGAGGTGCCGGACTCGCACACCGCGCTGGCCAAATTGATCGCCAGCCAGGCCGATAAATTTAAAGGCAAAGTCACCACCTACGATATCGAAAAATCGGGCCTCGGCTTTATGCTGGCGGTCCAGGACAGCCAGGCCGACGCGAACTATTTTACCGACCTGGCGAATATCGCCAAAGGCGGCCTGACGGTGCAGTCTTCCACCGGCACGATGATGGAGCGCGTCTCCTCTGGCGAAAACCTGATCGGCTATAACATTCTTGGCTCCTATGCCGAAGCGCGGGCGAAAAACGATCCCTCTTTAGGCATCGCCTATCCGAAAGATTACGTGCTGGTGCTCTCCCGCGTCTCGTTTATTAGCCAGGAGAGCGAACATCCCAATGCGGCGAAATTGTGGCTGGATTATGTCCTGTCGGAAAAAGGCCAACAGATCCTCGCCAGCCAGGCGGATATTCCCTCTCTTCGTCGCGATATCGAAGGCAAAAATGATATCGACGGCATGACCACGCTGCTGGGCAAAGCGTTAAAACCGATCCCGGTCAACGAAACGCTGCTGGATTATTTACAGCCGCAAAAACGTCTGCAGTTTATTAAACAATGGCGCAGCGCCGCCGTGAAATAATCCTCCCCCGGGGCATCGCCGATGCCCCTTATTCACACCCGGCGGGTTTATTCACCTGACCAAAGGGATGAACCATGAATGTATTACGCAGAAAGTGGCAGGGGCTGCCGCGCGGCGTGGTGGTGTGCATCACGGCGCTGGTGATTTACGTCCCGCTGTTATTTATTGTGGTGCAGAGTTTTCTCTCCGCGCCGTTCTTTTCCCGCTCCAAATCCTGGAGTCTGGAAGCCTTCGCTTTTATTTTTACCGACCCGGATTTTTATCTGGCGTTAAGGTCAGGGTTTATTCTGGCCTTTGGCCTGGTGATTATCGCCATTCCGCTGGGCGGTATTTTGGCCTTTCTGATGGTACGCACCGATTTACCCGGCCGGCGGTTCATTGAGCCGCTGATCCTGGTGCCGATCTTCGTCTCGCCGATGGTGCTGGGCTTTGGCTACGTGGTGGCCGCCGGGCCGGTAGGCTTCTTTTCCCAGTGGGCGCAGCAGCTGATCGGCTTTGTGCCGTGGAATATCTACTCGATGTTCAGCATTGTGGTCATCGCCGGCTTAACCCACGTGCCGCACGCCTATCTCTATATCTCCTCGGCGCTGCGCAGCGTCGGCTCGGATGTGGAAGAGGCGGCGCGCACCGTCGGCGCCACGCCGCTGCAGGTGATGACTTCGGTGAGTCTGCCAATGGTACGGCCCTCCATTCTTTACGCCTGCGTGCTGCTCTTTTTCCTTGGTCTGGAAGTCTTCGGTCTGATGCTGGTGCTGGGCGACCCCGAGGGCAACATGGTGCTGGCGACCTATCTCTACAAGCTGACCAATAAGCTTGGCACCCCCTCCTACCATCTGATGGCGGCGGTGGCGGTGGTGCTGATCTGCATCACCATCCCGCTGGTCATGCTCCAGCGTCGGCTGATGCGCACCGCCAACCGCTTTGTCACCATGAAGGGCAAGGCGTCGCAGGCGCGGGCGCTGCCGCTGGGCAAATGGCGCTGGGTGGCCGGGGCGGTGGTGGTGGCCTGGCTGACGGTGACCATCGGCGTCCCGCTGCTCGGCGTGGCGCTGCGCGCCTTTATCTCCAACTGGGGCGTCGGCGTGTCGCTGTGGGATGAGCTGTCGCTGACGACGTTCCACAATATCTGGCAGCAGCCCAACCTGCTGCGGGCGATCGTCAACTCGATGGCTATCGGCATCGTCGGCGGCGCGCTGGCGGTGATCTGCTATCTGTTTGTCGGCATCGCCATGCACCGCAAAGCGGACAACGTCACCCGCTTTCTTGATTACAGCGTGCTGGTCCCGCGCGCGGTGCCGGGGCTGCTGGCCGGTCTGGCCTTCCTGTGGGTGTTCCTGTTTGTGCCGATGTGGCTCGATCAGTCGCTGAAGCATGGCTGGCTCTCGGCGCTGCCGGTGGCGGACTGGCTGCGGGAGCACCTTATCGTGCAGCTGCGCGCGCTGCGCAATACCATCTTCAGCGTCTGGCTGGCCTACACCGTGGTATGGATGGCCTATGGCCTGCGGCTCATCTCCTCAACGCTGCTGCAGGTGGGCCCGGAGCTGGAGGAGGCGGCGCGCAGCACCGGCGCCTCGCGGGGGCAGATCACCCGCCACGTCACCGTCCCGCTGTCGCGCTATGGGCTGATTGGCTCCTGGCTGCTGATGTTTCTGATCTTTGAGCGCGAATATTCCACCGGCGTCTATCTGCTGTCGTCGGGTACCGAAACCATCGGCTCGATGCTGGTGTCGCTGTGGGCGGCGGGGGCCATCGATATCGTCGCGGCGCTCTCCTTTATCAATATTCTGCTGGTGGTGATTGGCCTTGGCATCGCCCTGCGCTTTGGAGTGAAATTACATGATTGAGTTATCGGTAGAAAATCTGCATCTCACCTATGGCGACAACCCGGTGCTGAAAGGCGTGTCGATGACGCTCGGCCGGGGAGAGGTGGTGTCGCTGCTGGGGCCTTCGGGAAGCGGCAAAACCACGCTGCTGCGGGCGGTGGCCGGGCTGGAGAAGCCGACGAGCGGGCGGATCGCCATCGGCAACCGCACGGTGTACGACGGCACGCCGCGCAGCGAAATCCCGGCCGAAGAGCGTAACCTCGGCCTGGTGTTCCAGTCCTATGCCCTGTGGCCGCACAAAACGGTGTTCGACAACGTGGCCTATCCGCTGAAGCTGCGTAAAGTCGCCGCCGGGGAGATAAAAGAGCGGGTGCAGCGCGTGCTGGATCAGCTGGGGCTGGGGCATCTTGGCAACCGCCATCCGCACCAGCTCTCCGGCGGCCAACAGCAGCGGGTGGCCATTGGCCGGGCGCTGGTCTACAACCCGCCGGTGATCCTGCTGGATGAGCCGCTCTCTAACCTCGACGCCAAGCTGCGCGAGGAGGCGCGGGTGTTTCTGCGCGAGCTGATCATCAAGCTGGGCCTCTCGGCGCTGATGGTCACTCATGATCAAAATGAAGCGATGGCCATCTCCGATCGTATTCTGCTGCTGAACAATGGCGTCATCGAGCAGCAGGGGACGCCGCAGGAGATGTACGGCAGCCCGGCGACGCTGTTCGCCGCCGAGTTTATGGGCAGCAATAATCGCCTGCACGGCAAGGTGATGGCGCTGGAGAACGGCAGGGCGCGGATCGAAGGCGCCAGCTGGAGCCTGTGGGGGCGAGCGGGCGAGGGGATCAGCATCGGCGAGCCGGCGACGGCGGTGATCCGCGTCGAGCGCCTGCGTCTTGACGGCGCGGCGCAGGATAACAGTCTCCAGCTACCGCTGCTGACCAGCATGTACCTCGGCGACCGCTGGGAGTACCTGTTCCGCACCGAGGGCGACGACTTTCCGCTACGCGCCTACGGAACCGCGCTGCGCGATGCTGAACACTGCCATCTGACGCTTCCGGCGGAGGATGTGTGGATTTTTCCGCAGCGGTAACCGTTTGTTAAGACGCCAGATGGCACACGGCTTCAATATTGTGCCCGTCTGGCGCAATCACAAAGGCGGCGTAGTACCCGGCGTGGTAGTTGGGCCGTAACCCCGGCGCGCCGTTGTCCTTTCCTCCGGCGGCCAGCGCCGCCTGCCAGAAGGCGTCCACCTGCTCGCGGCTGTCGGCGCGAAAGGCGATATGCAGCGGCGCCGGTTTGTCCGCACTTTGATAGAGGCATAGAGAGACATCCCCGCTGCCGGCCAGCTCTGCGCCGTAGGTCGGCTCGCCTTCGCCGACCAGCGTTACGCCAAGCGGGGCCAGAGCCTGTAAAAAGAACGCTTTGCTGGCGGCATAGTCGCTGACGCCGAATTTCACATGATCGAACATCTCTTCTCTTCTCCTGTGGATGGGGATCGCCAGCCGAACGCGTTAGCCGGGAAATAGATGCAAAATAGTTAACAACGGGTAGTAACTTTTTTAACAGCTCAAAATGTTTAATTATTCCTAATACGAGTATTTACAGACGTTTAATCTGCCATGTACCATAAACAAAAAATAACATTTGTGATACAAGTCACTCTTTTTTGGCGCATGGGTAAGCTCAGCGCGGTGTGAACGCCGCCGGTTTACCGCCTCAAGGTTATGGCAGCACCCTTCTCACGATGACATTCCGGTGAATTTCTCTCCGATTTCCCGCGTTTCGTTGAGAATCGTCTACTATCCAAACGATAACCCTATAAATGATATCGCCTCTGGCGATGTTTTATCCGACTTGCCGGTCCGGGCCAGACGCTAAGCGGTTTAAAAGCGCAATGGTATCGGTTCCAGCACGACATTCACTGGTTTTGTCAGCGACAAAAACAGTAATTTTCAATGACAGGAATGTGATGATGTCGAGCGAGAAAACTAACAATTCCAGGCGTGATTTCCTGGTGAAATCGATGGCGCTGATCCCGACGGTGGTGATCGGCGGCGCGGGAGCAGGGGCCATTGGCGTGGCCACCAGCGCGACCGCGCAGGCGGCCCCCGCTTCAGAGCCAGCCTCCGGGAACACGGCGGCGGCCAGCGACTGGAAGCCGCAGTTCTTCAACGATCGTGAGTGGGCGTTTATCAACGCCGCTGTCGCGCGCTTAATCCCGGCGGATGAACTTGGCCCCGGCGCTAAAGAGGCCGGCGTGCCGGAATTTATCGACCGCCAGCTCAATACCCCTTACGCCACCGGCTCCATCTGGTATATGCAGGGGCCCTTCAACCCCGACGTGCCGAAAGAGATGGGCTATCAGCTGCCGCTGGTGCCCAAGCAGATCTATAACCTCGGGATCGCCGATGCCGAGGCCTGGTGTCAGGACAAGTATCACAAGACCTTTGCTGAACTGAGCAGCGAGCAGCAGGACGAGGCGCTCGGCTTGTGGGAATCGGGCAAAGCCGAGTTCAAACAGCTCCCGGCTTCGCTGTTCTTCACCTATCTGCTGCAGAACACCCGCGAAGGCTTCTTCAGCGACCCGATCCATGGCGGTAACAAAGGCATGGTCGGCTGGACGCTGATTAATTTTCCCGGCGCGCGCGCCGACTTTATGGATTGGGTTGAACGGGGCGAACGCTACCCCTTCCCGCCGGTATCAATTAATGGGGAGAGGGCGTAATCATGGCCACCGTATTGAAAAAAACCGATGTCGCGATCGTCGGCTTCGGCTGGGTTGGGGCGATCATGGCCAAAGAGCTGACCGAAGCCGGGCTCAACGTCGTGGCGCTGGAGCGCGGCCCGATGCGCGACACCTGGCCGGACGGCGCCTATCCGCAGGTGATTGATGAGCTGACCTACAACATCCGCCGCAAGCTGTTCCAGGATCTGTCGAAAAGCACCGTCACCATCCGGCATAACACCAGCCAGCAGGCGGTGCCGTATCGCCAGCTCGCGGCTTTCCTGCCGGGTACCGGCGTGGGCGGCGCCGGGCTGCACTGGTCAGGCGTCCATTTCCGCGTCGATCCCATCGAACTGCGGATGCGCAGCCACTATGAAGAGCGCTACGGCAAAAACTTCATCCCCCAGGATATGATCATCCAGGATTTCGGCGTCACCTACGACGAGCTGGAACCGTTCTTCGATAAAGCGGAGAAAGTGTTCGGCACCTCCGGGACCGCCTGGTCGATCAAAGGCAAGGTGGTCGGCAAAGGCCGCGGCGGCAACGCCTTCGCCCCGGACCGTTCAGATGACTTCCCGCTGCCGGCGCAGAAAAACACCTGGTCGGCGCAGCTGTTTGAAAAAGCGGCGCTCGAGGTGGGCTACCATCCCTACAACCTGCCGTCGGCCAACACCTCTGACTCCTATACCAACCCCTACGGCGCGCAGATGGGCCCGTGCAACTTCTGCGGTTTCTGCAGCGGCTACGCCTGTTACATGTACTCCAAAGCCTCGCCGAACGTGAACATTCTGCCGGCGCTGCGCCAGGAAAAACGCTTTGAGCTGCGGACCAACGCCAACGTGCTGAAGGTCAACCTGACCGACGACAAATCCCGTGCCACCGGCGTGACCTACGTCGACGGCCAGGGGCGCGAAATGGAGCAGCCGGCGGACCTGGTGATTATCGGCGCCTTCCAGTTCCATAACGTGCACCTGATGTTGCTCTCCGGGATCGGCAAACCCTACAATCCGGAGACCGGCGAAGGGGTGGTGGGGCGTAACTTCGCTTACCAGAACATGACCACCATCAAGGCCATTTTCGACAAAGACACCTACACCAACCCGTTTATCGGCGCGGGCGGCAACGGCGTCGGCGTCGACGACTTCAACGCCGACAACTTCGACCACGGCGCGGCGGGCTTTGTCGGCGGTTCGCCATTCTGGGTCAACCAGGCCGGGACCAAGCCCATCTCCGGTTTCCCGGTACCGCCGGGCACCCCGGCGTGGGGCAGCAAATGGAAAGCGGCGGTGGCCGATACCTACACCCATCACCTGTCGATGGATGCTCACGGCGCGCACCAATCCTATCGGCAGAACTACCTCGATCTTGATCCGAACTACAAAAACGTCTTTGGCCAGCCGCTGCTGCGCATGACCTTTGACTGGCAGGAAAACGACATCAAGATGGCGCAGTTTATGTTCGATAAGATGGCGCCGATCGCCAAAGCGATGAAGCCGAAATATATCCTCGGCAGCCCGAAAAACGCCAACAGCCACTTTGATACCACCACCTACCAGACCACTCATATGAACGGCGGGGCGGTGATGGGGGAGGATCCGAAAACCAGCGCCGTTAACCGTTATCTGCAAAGCTGGGACGTGCATAACGTCTTCGTCATCGGCGCCTCCGCTTTCCCGCAGGGGCTGGGCTATAACCCAACCGGCACGGTGGCCGCGCTGGCGTACTGGTCAGCGAAGGCGATCCGCGAGCAGTATCTGAAAAATCCGGGTCCCCTGGTGCAGGCATAAAGGAAGGCAGATGATGAAAATGCAATGGTTATCGGCCCTGGTGCTTGGGGCATTGAGCTGCGCGGCCTTCGCCGAAGAGGCGCCTGCGGACAGCAATCTGATTAAGCAAGGGGAGTATCTGGCGCGGGCGGGGGACTGTGTCGCCTGCCACACCAACGGCAAAGCGGGCAAACCTTTCGCCGGCGGTCTGCCGATGGAGACGCCGATCGGCACCATCTACTCCACCAATATCACGCCGGATAAAGAACACGGCATCGGCGGGTACACCTTCGAAGAGTTCGACGACGCGGTGCGCAAGGGTGTGCGGAAAGACGGTTCCACGCTCTATCCGGCAATGCCGTATCCCTCATTCGCGCGGATCAGTGAAGCGGACATGCGCGCCATGTACGCCTACTTTATGCATGGCGTGGAGCCGGTGAATGTCGCCAACAAGGACACCGACATCCCGTGGCCGCTGTCGATGCGCTGGCCGCTGGCGTTCTGGCGCGGCATCTTCGCCCCGACGCCGAGCGACTTTGTCGCCAACCCGCAGGTTGACCCGGTGCTGGAGCGCGGTCGCTATCTGGTGGAAGGCCTGGGCCACTGCGGCGCCTGTCATACCCCGCGTAGCCTGACGATGCAGGAAAAAGCGCTCAGCGAAAGCGAAGGCGATGATTACCTGGCGGGCAGCAATGCGCCGATTGACGGCTGGGTCGCCTCCAGCCTGCGCGGCGAAAATCGCGACGGTCTGGGGACCTGGAGCGAAGCCGAGCTGGCTGAGTTCCTGAAAACCGGACGTAACGATAAATCGGTGGTCTTCGGCGGCATGAGCGATGTGGTGGAGCACAGTCTGCAGTATCTCTCTGATGACGACATCACCGCCATCGCCCGCTATCTGAAGTCGCTCCCGCCGCGCGGCGGCAAACAGACCCCAGCCCCGGTGGAAGACAGCGTGGCGAAAGATCTGTGGAAGGGTAACGACAGCAAAACCGGCGCCGCGCTGTATGTCGATAACTGCGCCGCCTGCCACCGCACCGACGGCGCGGGCTATCAGCGCGCCTTCCCGTCGCTGAAGGGCAACCCGGTGGTGCAGACCGAAGATGCCACTTCGCTTATTCACATCGTTCTGACCGGGAGCACCACGCCGGCGGTGAAAGATGCGGTCTCCAACCTGACCATGCCGTCGTTCGGCTGGCGTCTGGACGACCAGCAGGTGGCGGATGTGGTCAACTTCATCCGCACCAGCTGGGGCAACAACGCGCCGGCGGTCAGCGCCAGCGATGTGGCGAAGGTGCGTAAGGAGACCGCGGCGCACGATGAGAAGGCGTTAGGCAACGCCGATATCTCGAAGCTGCCGGGGGCCGGACAGTAACCGTCAGGGTTGCGTCGCCCGCGCGGCGCAACCCTGACTTAGCCAGGACGTAAAATACTGTCTGAATCAAGGAGTTTGCCTTCATGCTGCATGCAGAGCGACTGACCTGCATCGTTGACGATCGACCGCTGTTTGCGGAGCTGACGCTGTCCCTTGCTGCCGGCGAGCTGCTGCAGGTCGCCGGTGATAACGGCGCGGGGAAAACCTCGCTGCTGCGGATCCTTTGCGGCCTGGCGCGCCCGGAAAGCGGGGTGGTGAGCTGGCAGGGCCAGCCGCTGGCCCAGGTGCGGGAGTCATTTCACCGGCAGCTGCTGTGGCTGGGCCATAAGCCCGGCGTCAAAGCGGCGCTGACCGCCGATGAAAACCTGCGTTTCTTCTTTCCGGCCAGCCGCCTTCAGCAGCGGGAAAGCGCCCTCGCCGCCGTCGGCCTGGCGGGCTATGAAGATCTCCCCTTAAGCCAGCTCTCCGCCGGGCAGCAGCGCCGGGTGGCGTTAACCCGCCTGTGGTTAACCGATGCGCCGCTGTGGATCCTCGATGAGCCGTTCACCGCCCTCGACGCCACGGCGATAGAAACCCTGACCCGTCGCCTGGAGCAGCACGCCCGGCAGGGGGGAAGCGCGATCCTCACCACCCATCAGCCGCTGCGGCCGCTGGGCTGCCCGTTGCGCACCCTGCGCCTCGGCGACGACGGCGGGAGGCGGCAATGATGAGAGCGCTGTTGGCCCGGGAACTGCGCCTGGCGTGGCGCAGCGGGGCAGAGATCCTCAATCCGCTATGGTTCTTTCTGATCGTCATCACCCTGTTTCCGTTCGGCGTCGGCGCCGCGCCGCACCTGCTGGCGCAGATTGCGCCGGGCGTGGTGTGGGTCGCCGCGCTGCTGGCGGCGCTGCTGGTGATGGATCGGTTGTTTCGCGACGACTGGCAGGACGGTTCCCTGGAGCAGCTGATGCTTCTGCCGACGCCGCTGATGGCGGTGGTGCTGGTGAAGGTGGTCGCTCACTGGATGATGAGCGGCCTGCCGCTGCTGATCGTCTCGCCGCTGGCGGCGCTGCTGCTGGGGATGAATCTGCACGACGCCGGCGTGCTGGCGCTGACCTTGCTGCTTGGCACGCCGACGCTCAGTTTTCTTGGCGCGGTGGGGGTTGGCCTGACCGTCGGCCTGAAGCGCGGCGGCGTCCTGCTGAGCCTGCTGGTGCTGCCGCTGGCGGTGCCGCTGCTGATTTTCGCCACCGCGGCCTGCCAGGCGGCCGCCGCTGGGCTCCCGGTCGGCGGCTATCTGGCGATGCTGGCGGCGTTCTTAACCGCCAGCGCCACCCTGTGTCCGTTCGCCACCGCCGCCGCGCTGCGGCTGACCGTGCAATAATTCGCTGCGCCTGCGGGCGCGGCCATCATAACCGTGTGAGTAAGCGTCTATGTGGAAAGCGTTACATCAACTGGCGATCCCCGAGCGGCTGTACCGCCTGTGCGGGTGCTGGATCCCCTGGCTGGCGGCGTTGAGCGCGCTGTTGCTGGTCATCGGCCTGGGGTGGGGCTTTGGCTTCGCCCCGGCGGACTATCAGCAGGGGGAAAGCTACCGGATCATGTATCTTCACGTCCCGGCGGCGATGTGGTCGATGGGGCTGTACCTGGCGATGGCCGTCGCGGCCTTCGTCGGGGTGGTGTGGCAGATCAAAATGGCCGACCTGGCGATCGCCGCCCTGGCGCCGGTAGGGGCGGTCTGCACCCTGGTGGCGCTGGTCAGCGGCGCGGCGTGGGGCAAGCCGATGTGGGGGACCTGGTGGATCTGGGACGCCCGCCTGACCTCGGAGCTGGTGCTGCTGTTTCTGTATGCCGGCGTCATCGCCCTGTGGCACGCCTTTGACGACCGCCGCCTGGCCGGGCGCGCGGCGGGGATCCTCGTGCTGGTCGGGGTGGTCAATCTGCCCATCATTCATTACTCGGTTTACTGGTGGAACACCCTGCACCAGGGCTCGACCAACCTGCAGCAAACCATCGACCCGAGCATGCGTCTGCCGCTGCGGATCTGTATCTTTGCTTTCCTCGCGCTGTCGGTCACCCTGACCCTGATGCGCCTGCGTAACCTGATCCTCCAGCTGGAACGTCGTCGGCCGTGGGTGGTGGCGCTGGCTAACAAAGGAGCCGCCCGATGAGCCCCGCTTTTTCTTCGTTCGCCGCCTTCCTGAATATGGGCGGCTATGCCCTGTACGTCTGGCTGGCGGTGGCCGTGGCCATCGCCGCCTTTGGCCTGCTGACGGTTCATACCCTGTGGGCGCGGCGGGCGCTATTCCAGGAGGTGCGACGCCAGCAGGCGCGCGAGCGGCGGATCGCGGCCGCTCGCGAACATGACAAGGAGGCCGCGGATGCAAGCGCGTCGTAAAACCCGGCTGTATATCGTGCTGGCGGTGCTCGCCGGCCTTGGGCTGACCGTCAGCCTGACGCTGTACGCCCTGAGCAGCAATATCGATCTGTTCTACACCCCGGGAGAAATTATCTACGGTAAAACGGAAACCCGGGCGCTGCCCCATACCGGGCAGCGCCTGCGGGTGGGAGGCTACGTTCAGCCCGGCTCCCTGCAGCGCGACCCGCAAACCCTCGACGTGCGCTTTAAGCTGTATGACGCCCGCGGGGTCGTGGACGTCAGCTATAAGGGCATTTTGCCGGACCTCTTCCGTGAAGGACAGGGCGTGGTGGCCCAGGGCGTTCTGGACGGCGAGCGGCATATCACCGCTCAGCAGGTGCTGGCCAAGCATGATGAAAATTACACCCCGCCGGAGGTGAAAAACGCCATGACGCCGGCGAAAGCGGAGGCGCAGCCATGATGCCGGAGCTGGGCAACTTTTTATTGTGTCTGGCGGCGGGGCTGGCGCTGCTTCTGAGCGTCTATCCCCTGTGGGGCGCGGCGCGGCAGGACCGGCGGCTGATGGCCCTGGCGCGGCCGCTGGCCTGTGGGCTGTTCGCCTGCATCGGCGGCGCCTTCCTGCTGCTGGTGCACGCCTTTGTGGTCAATGACTTTACCGTCCGCTACGTGGCGGAAAACTCCAATAGCGCGCTGCCGGTGTGGTATCGGGTGGCGGCGACCTGGGGGGCGCACGAGGGCTCGCTGCTGCTGTGGGTCCTGCTGCTCAGCGTCTGGACCTTCGCCGTCGCCCTCTTCAGCCGCCGGATGCCGCTCGACGCCGTCGCCCGGGTGCTGGCGGTGATGGGGATGATCGCCTTTGGGTTCCTGCTGTTCATCCTCTTTACCTCCAACCCGTTCAGCCGCGGCCTGCCGCAGTACCCCATTGACGGCCGCGACCTTAATCCGCTGCTGCAGGATATCGGCATGATTTTTCATCCGCCGATCCTCTATATGGGGTACGTCGGCTTCTCGGTGGCTTTCGCCTTCGCCATCGCCTCGCTGCTTGCGGGGCGGCTGGACACCGCGTGGGCGCGCTGGTCGCGTCCCTGGACCCAGGCGGCGTGGATGTTCCTCACTCTCGGCATCGTGCTGGGCTCGGCGTGGGCCTATTACGAACTGGGCTGGGGCGGCTGGTGGTTCTGGGACCCGGTGGAAAACGCCTCGTTTATGCCGTGGCTGGTAGGGACCGCGCTGCTGCACTCCCTGGCGGTGACCGAGAAGCGCGGCAGCTTCCGCGCCTGGACGGTGCTGCTGGCCATCGCCGCCTTCTCCCTGTGCCTGCTGGGCACCTTCCTGGTGCGCTCCGGCGTGCTGGTCTCGGTGCATGCCTTTGCCTCGGATCCATCGCGCGGGCTGTTTATTCTGGCGCTGCTGATTGTCGCCATCGGCGGGTCGCTGCTGCTGTACGCCCTGAAAGGCGGCAGGGTGCGCGCGCGGGTGGAACATACGCTGTGGTCGCGCGAGTCGTTCCTGCTTGGCAACAATATCTTGCTGATGGCCGCGATGCTGGTGGTGCTCCTCGGAACGCTGCTGCCGCTGGTGCATAAAGAGCTGGGCCTCGGCAGCATCTCCATCGGCGAGCCGTTCTTTAACACCATGTTCACCGCCCTGATGGCGCCGTTTGCGCTGCTGCTGGGGCTGGGACCGCTGATCCGCTGGCGGCGCGATGACGTCGCCAGGCAGATTAAGCGCCTGGTGGTCGCCCTGGTGGTGACGTTGTCACTTTCTCTGGCGCTGCCGTGGCTGCTGCAGGATCGTATCACCGCGATGGCGGTCATTGGCCTGATGATGGCCCTGTGGGTGCTGATCTTCGCCCTGATGGAGGTTCACGAACGGGCCACCCATCGCCACGGCTTCTGGCGCGGCCTGCGGACGCTGACCCGCAGCCAGTGGGGGATGGTGCTCGGTCACGTCGGCGTGGCGGTGACCGTTATCGGCATCACCTTTAGCCAGAACTACAGCGTGGAGCGCGATGTACGGATGCGCCCCGGCGACAGTATCGATATCCACCGCTATCACTTCGTGTTTAACGGCGTGCGCAATATTGTCGGCCCCAACTGGACCGGCGGGGAAGGCATTATTGCCGTGACCCGCAACGGCCGCCCGGAAGCGACGCTGTATGCCGAGAAGCGCTTTTACACCGCCAGCCGGATGATGATGACCGAGGCGGCGATCAGCGGCGGGCTGACCCGCGATCTGTACGCCGCGCTGGGGGAAGAACTGAGCGACGGCAGCTGGGCGGTGCGTCTGTACTACAAACCGTTCGTTCGCTGGATCTGGTATGGCGGGGTGCTGATGGCCCTCGGCGGTCTGTGCTGCATGCTCGACCCGCGCTACCGGATGCGTAAGAAGCTGCAGGAGGCCTCATGAACCGGAAGCTGCTGTTTATCCCGCTGGTGCTGTTTCTGGCGCTGGCCGCCGCGCTGTTCTGGCAGCTGATGCGTAACGCCGATGGCGACGACCCGACGACCCTCGAGTCGGCGCTGATTGGCAAACCGCTGCCGGAATTTCGCCTTGAAGCGCTGAATACCCCCGGCCAGACGCTGGACCGACGGACGCTGATTGACGGCAAGCCGCTGCTGCTTAACGTCTGGGCAACCTGGTGCCCAACCTGTCGCGCCGAGCATCAGTTTCTCAACGGCCTGGCGCAGCAGGGCGTGCGGGTGGTGGGGATGAACTACAAAGACGATCGGCAGAAGGCGATCAGCTGGCTGCAGCGCCTGGGTAATCCGTACAGGCTGAGCCTGTACGACGGCAACGGCATGCTCGGCCTGGATCTGGGGGTTTATGGCGCGCCGGAGACGTTTCTCATCGACGGTCAGGGCATTATCCGCTGGCGGCACGCCGGCGACCTGAACGACCGGGTGTGGCGCGAGGAGCTCCAGCCGCTGTGGAATCAATACAACCGGGGGGCGGGCTGATGAGACGTGTCATAGCCATCCTGCTGGCGCTGATGCTGACCGGCCAGGCGTGGGCCGCCATCGATACCTGGCAGTTTAAAAACGAGGCCCAGGAGCAGGCGTTCCGCGAGATCACCTCCCAGCTGCGCTGCCCGAAATGCCAGAACAACAGCATCGCCGACTCGAACGCGATGATTGCCGCCGATATGCGGCAGAAGGTGTACGAGCTGATGCAGCAGGGGAAAACGAAAGGGCAGATCGTTGACTATATGGTGGCCCGCTACGGCAATTTTGTCAGCTACGAGCCGCCGCTGACCGCGGGCACGGTGCTGCTGTGGCTGGGGCCGGGGCTGTTCGTGCTGGCGGGCGCGGGGGTGATTATCGCCCGCGCGCGTCGTCGCGACATCCCTGACGCGGCGCTCAGCGCTGAAGAGCGCCAGCGGCTGGCGGCATTATTGAAAGAAGGAAAAGAACGATGAGCCTGTTAGTGGTTATCGCCGGGCTGCTGCTGGCTGGCGCGCTGGGGCTGCTTTATTACCCGTGGCCGGGCAAAGGGGCGGTGGACCGCGATACCCTTAACCGCGCCCTGTATCAGTCGCGCCTGCAGGAGCTGGCGCAGGAGCGCGGCGAGGACAACCCGGCGCTGGTCGTCGAGCTGCAGCGCACGCTGCTGACGGATATCCCGCCCCAGGCACAGCCTGGCGAACGGCCGCTAAGCCGCTGGGCGCTGTTTCCGGGCGCGCTGCTGCTGGTGGTCCTGAGCCTGGGCCTGTATCTGAAAACCAGTGATATTGGCCAGGTGCTGCTCTGGCAGCAGGCGGAGCGGCATTATCCTGCGCTGCTGCAGCAGGTTAAGGACCCGACCGCGCCGCCTCTGCGTATGGATGAGCTGGCGGAGCTGCGGCTTGGCCTGCGCAGCCATCTGCAGAATACTCCGCACGACCTCGCCGGCTGGCAGCTGCTTGGGCGGCTGGGGCTGTTGTTGAACGATGGCGAGACGGCGATCGGCGCTTTTGGCCGGGCGCATGCGCTGGCGGCGGACGACCCGGCGGCGGCTTTCGATTATGCCAGCGCGCTGGTGCGGGCGGGGGATAGCGGTCAGGTCCGGATGGGCGAGCTGCTGCTGCGCGACCTGCATCAGCGACAGCCGACCAGCCTGCCGGTGCTGGAGATGCTGGCCCTGAGCGCGGTGCGTAATGAAGATTACCCCGAAGCCGTGGCGGTCCTGCAGGCGTTGCTGGCCCGGCTGCCGGAAGGGGATGCGCGGCGCGAGGCGATTGTCCGCCAGCTGGCGCAGGCGCAGCAGCAGGCGCAGTAACTGCCCGGCGGCGCTGAACGTGGGGTCTACCGCGAGGACGGTACGGACAGCCCTGGTTTTGTAGGTCGGGTCAGGCGCAGCCGCCGCCCGGCACAAAATCGGCTCCGTGCCCGCTGTCCTTGCCCGGCGGCGCTACGCTTGCGCGGGCCTACTAAGGGCGCGAATAGAGCACCAAATCGCGGGCAGCCTTTGTAGGCCGGGTAAGCGAAGCGCCACCCGGCAACATGTTGAGCTCGGAGCCTGATACCTTCCCGGCGGCGCTGCGTTAGCGTGGGCCTGGGGATATGAGCTGACGGGAGGTCTTTGTAGGCCGGGTAAGGCGCAGCCGCCACCCGGCAACATGGCGGGCACGGAGCGATAGCTTGCCCGGCGGCGGGGCAGACTGTTATCGGTTTTACAGGTTCTCAGCCCGGGGAAAGTGTTTATCACGCGTGACTTCAGCGTACTTTATGCTCCCGCTTCGTGTTGCTGCACCCTGTTTTCCGTGGCGCAGGGAGCAGTATGGCAGCGGCAACGACTGCCGGACGGTTCCCTCTCCCTCCGGGAGAGGGCCAGGGGCGGGAAAGTACTGCTGGGAAGGCTTTTATGTTATCTGTGGCTTCAGCGGGTATTGCGCTCCCGGTTAATTGTCTGCGTTATGTCACTCATGGCGCAGGGAGCGCACAGGGGGCGGCCAGTCGCCGCCGCCCCCTGTACCCCCGGGCTCCGGCCAGCAAAATCGCCACTGCGTGGTCCCTTCGACTTATCCCTGCAGGCTTCGGGTCGGGCCGAGGCAGCGTCCGTGCAAAACACGGCCCTCAGCCCGCATCCATGCGGGCTGCCCCGGCCTTCCGGGAACGTCTCAGCGATTTTGAGGCCGCCAGCACCGGCAGTTTCAGCAACCATGGTGAATATATTAACGACAGGTCGCACGAACCCTGTAGGCCGGGTAAGGCGCAGCCGCCACCCGGCACAAAATCGGCTCCGTGCCCGCTGTCCTTGCCCGGCGGCGCTACGCTTGCGCGGGCCTACGAAGGGCGCGAATAGAGCACCAAATCGCGGGCCGGGTAAGGTGTAGCTGTCACCCGGCAAAATACGGCACAAGAGCGGCACAAATACCGCCTAACAGCGTAGCCGGGATAAGGCGTCACGCATCGCTATCCGGGATTCTCCCTGCTGGCGCTATGCTCAGCCGCTTCCGTGTTAAGTTTCAGGTGTCGCAGGAATGACTAAAGAATCTCCCCCTAAGCATCAGCAGCAGGCTGTCGCTTAGGCCCCGGAGATCACTCTCTTAAGGTTGCAAGCGCGGTAGAACTCGATCAACGAGGTTAAAAGGGGCTTCAGCGCGGAACGCGAGTTAAGGCTAATCAGGGCAGGGGGACCGGCAGAATTTATAACCCGATAACCGACTGCGCCGGGCCTTCGGCGCCATTTGGCTGGACTGCCACATGGACATCATCTGGCGCTGTGATGCCGCTGACGCGGTATCCAGAAGCTACTTGATATTGTAAGGGTACGAATGCTATTGCAGAATTTCACGTCTGCTGTGTGCCAGGAGCGGACATTGTCGCCTCACTCAAATTTGATGGGGATGCTTTAGAACTTTTATGGTAGATGTAAATAGCTCGCAGAATAAAACGTACAAGGAAAAGCTATGAAGATCAGACTAGCTGTGCCTGTAGAGGCAGAAGAATGCTGGAACATTCGAAATCAGGCTATACGTTACGGATGTAAGAATAGTTATGATGATGCGGTTATTGCAGCCTGGACACCGGAAAAAATGCCTGAAAGCTACAGGAATGTCATTGTAGCGAATCCTTTTTTCGTTGTTGCGGCTGATGGCAGACTATTAGCTACAGGCTATCTTGATCTATCTACAGGAAGTATTGAGGCTGTATTTACGTTACCTCGATATACAGGTAAAGGGTTAGGTAGTCAGATTATTGAAGCCATCAAAAGTGAAGCTCGTGAACGTGGATTTGAGCAATTGACTTTGTCCTCAACACCTAATGCCCAGACTTTTTATGAGAAGCATGGTTTCAAACTTATGCAGGAAAGCATGTATCCCTCTGCCTTGGCGCAGGCTGAACTGCGCTGCATGGAAATGTCTATAAATCTCCTGGGATAGTAGTTCGCTGTCTAATCGCAATGATCACTATACCCAGTAACCACTGCAGATAGATCTTAAAAGCTTCAAAAATTAACGTCCGCTCTTTGCACCGTCCGGACCTTGCTTAGCATGAATTTCTTCTGTGCCCAAGTGCGGAAGTGGTTACAACATTCTGTGTGGTGCAACGGGGAGCGTGTCAAAGGAGTCAAGCTGGCAATCAGGAAGAGCTTGAAATTACGCTAGGGACTAAAATCAGTCCTGCCATCGCAACACTAAATTAGCGTCAAGAAACGCTTTAGATTGCCGACATATACATTTAATGTTATTCCTGAAAATAAACAAAATGGATTGAGCCGTATGAAAAAACTTTTACTTCTTTTTCCGCTGGTGTTTACTGCGCCGGTACAGGCTTCTGAAGTCACGGTAGGTCAGATTTGTAAGGCTACTTCTGCTGCGATGTTTGGCCGTGACCATAAGATCATGCAACTGGATAAAGTTGAATCAGGTATTGCCTACGTACATTATATCCGACAGAACGATGGCACCCGTTGGGCAATAAAGTGCAAACTTATAGGTGATCAGGTTATGTGGGCATCTGATAACCCTGACAGCACCGGTCGCTGGCGGGATGATCCTGCGGACAGTACAGTCAAATATTCTATTGATGGTAAAAAAATAATTATTACCGAGCTCTATAGTGACGGTTCCAGTACCACGAACTCTTATCCCTTGAAGCAGCTAAAATGACTTTGACCTGCTCTCCGTTGATTACGGCACCTCAATGTTAGTAACGTAGTTGTGGGAGTTGCAAACTTCCGCTCCTCGCCCATGTCGGACCTTTGGCTCACCTGGTTTGTCCGCTTGATGCCAGGAGCGGAAAGCGCTGACATCACCAGGTACCACTCAACGCGGCGCAAGCCAGTCAGATAGTTAGCGAGTTTTTGTAGGCCGGGTAAGGCGCAGCCGCCACCCGGCAAAAATACGGCACAAGAGCGGCCCAACAGCGTAGCCGGGATAAGGCGTCACGTATTGCTATCCGGGATTCTCCCTGCTGGCGCTATGCTCAGCCGCTTTCGTGTTAAGTTTCAGGTGTCGCAGGAATGACTGAAGAATCTCCCCCTTAGCATCAGCTGCAGGCTGCCGCTTAGGCCCCGGAGAACACTCCCTTAACGCTGCAAGCGCGGTAGATACCGAGCACCGGAGTTAAAAAGGATTAGCTGAACGTCTTCAGCGCGGGACGCGAATCCATGCTAATCACCTGAGGGGGTTAGCTCGCTCATGTTCCCCGACGAGCAGGATCGCGCTGCCGACAACTGGCAAAAGAGTCGTTGATATAGTCGCTCAGCGCCCACTTGTCCTGATAGCCAAACGTCCTCGGGAATGGATGCAGTACGAAGCGCCAGGTCAGGAGGTCAACGTGATTGCTGCTGAAGACGCGGTGTTCACGGATCATCTCATCTGGTAACCTGTCACGCGCGCCGTTGGTAACGTAAATATTCATGGTGAACTTTGGAACTCAGACGATTTATGAAATCTAGCAGACTATTCACTCTAATTTTGCCATTGTTACTGACACTCTGCGCCGGCACAGAGGCCAGCGCCAGCACACCTTCAGGCAGTATTTCCTCTGCAAACACATCAATTACCACTCGTGATAAGAACGGAAACCTACTGCCGAGTTTCCTGCGGGTTCAGTACGATGTTGATTCAGATGGCAGAGTTCAGAATGTAAAGATACTTGAATCGACAACGACTCCGGAGTTGGAACATCAAGTCATTGATAAAATGATTAAAAAATGGCGTTTTGAAAAGGGCAAACCGGGAATAGCTCAAAGATTAGTCGTCAAGATCCCACCCAAATCAGACGGCGGTCCCGCGAATAAGCAGTAAGCACTTTTGAGGATTAATAGCCTGACGCATCATCTACGCCGGTAAAGTCCCCTGGGTGCCAGGAGCGGACTCTACCTATCAATAGAGGGTTCGTTTTACCGTAATGTTTACTCTCAAACCAAAAAAAGCCCCTGCATATCAGCAGGGGCAAGCCATGTCAGAGCTTATTATTTATTAGTTAAATACCATCCCGCCGTCGATCAGCAATGACTGACCGGTCATGTAATCAGAATCCGGGCTGGCAAGATAGGAGACGCAGGCGGCGACATCTTCCGGTTCGGACAGACGACCAAGGGTGATGCGTTTGGCGAACTCGGCGGTACCGTAACCCAGCGGTTTACCGGCAGCTTCGGACACCTGGCGGTCAATTTCGGCCCACATCGGCGTTTTGACGATCCCCGGGCAGTAGCCGTTGACCGTGATGCCCAGCGGCGCGAGGTCGCGAGCGGCGGTCTGGGTTAAGCCGCGTACGGCGAATTTACTGGAGCTATACACCGCCAGCTCCGGGTTGCCGACGTGGCCGGCCTGGGAACAGGCGTTAATGATTTTCCCGCCGTGCCCCTCTTTCTTAAAGGCCTCGACCGCCGCCTGAATGCCCCAGATCACCCCTTTAACGTTGATATTGTAGACTTTATCGACAATCTCCGGGGTAATGGACTCGATCGGCGTGGACGGCGCCACGCCGGCGTTGTTGACGATGACGTCGAAGCCGCCCAGCGTTTTGCGCGCCTGTTCGACAGCGGCAAACACCTGATCGCGGTCGGAGACATCCACTTTCACCGCCATGGCGCGGCCGCCGGCCTGGTTGATTTCGGAGGCGACCGCTTTGGCGGTGGCGTCGTTATAATCGGCAATGGCCACGGCAAATCCATCCTTCACCAGACGAAGGGCGATAGCTTTACCAATCCCCTGGCCAGCGCCGGTAACAAGTGCGACTTTTTTCATTTTCCTTTCCTTATTGTGATGACTTACAGAATCTGACTCAGATGCAGCTGACCCATCAGCAGCGGGTTATCGCGATAATCCACCGGGATGGCCACTACCGCCGGGCCGTCGACGTCCATCGCCGCGCGCAGGGTCGGCTCCAGCGCCTCGGCGCTTTCCACGGCAAACCCTTTGGCGCCGAAGGACTCGGCATAGGCTTTAAAATCCATCGGCCCGAACTCGACGCCGGACAGGCGCTGATATTTTTTCTCTTCCTGGATGGCCACCATGTTGTAGCCGTTATCGACCCAGATCAGGTGCAGCACGTTGGCTTTCAGGCGGACGGCGGTCTCCAGTTCCATGCTCGACTGCAGGAAGCCGCCATCGCCGGAGACGGAGACCACTTTGCGCTCAGGATTGACCAGCCAGGCGCCGATGGCCCAGGGCAGGGCGACGCCCATGGTCTGCTGGCCGTTGGAGATCATCACCTGACGGGCGCGGAAGCTGTACAGGTAGCGGGCGATCCAGATATGGAAGCTGCCCATGTCCACGGTCAGCGTGACGTCGCTGTTGACGATATCCTGCATCGCGCGAACGATACGCAGCGGATGCAGGGCAAACTGATTCAGCTGCGCGCCGCGGCGGTCCAGCAGTTCGCGCTGGTGCTGGCGGTCGCGGAGGATCTCCGCCGCCTGCGGGGAGAGCACCAGCCGGCGATCGATATTTTGCGCCAGCTTGCTGAGGGTGCCGGCGATATCGCCCACCAGCTCGACGTCCGGGGTATAGTTGCGTTCTTCATAGGCGGGCAGGACGTCGATATGCACCAGCGTCGCGTTGCCGCTGTTCCACATCGCCGGTTCATATTCCACCGGGCTGTAGCCGATGCAGATCACCAGGTCGGCGAGCTGCAGCAGACGGTCCCCGGCCTGGTTGTTAAACAGCCCGACCCGGCCGGCGAAGCGAGAGAAGTTATCCTGATTCACCGCCCCGGCGGCCTGATAGGTGCTGGTGACCGGAATATGGCTGGCCTCCAGCAAACGGCGTAGCGCCGCGCTGTTTTCCGGCTGGCTGGCCATCAGGCCGAGCAGGAAGATCGGGTTCTTCGCCTGAGCGATAAGCTTCGCCACCTGGTCGATGGCGGCATCCGGCGCGGCGCCCATCTGCGGGGCCCCGCTGGCCGGCAGCACTTTGCCGCTGACCGGGCCATCGACCACATCCTGCGGCAGACTGACGAAAGCGCTGCCCGGGCGGCCCTGCTCGGCGGCGCGGAAGGCGTTGGAGACCACTTCCGCCAGCGCGTCCGGCGCGGTCACCTCGACGGCGTATTTCGTCACTGGGCTGAACATCGCCACCGTATCCATACTCTGGTGGACCTGTTTGGCCTTATCGGCGCGTTTCACCGCGCCGCCCAGGGCCACCACCGGGTCGCCTTCGCTGTTGGCGGTGGCCATACCGGTGATCAGGTTGGAACAGCCCGGACCGGAGGTGACCAGCGCCACGCCCGCTTTACCGGTAATGCGCCCGACGGCGGCGGCCATAAAGGCGGCGTTAGCTTCGTGGCGTACCGGAATAATGCGAATGGAGGAATCCAGCAGTGAGTCGAATACCTTGTCGATTTTGGCGCCAGGGATGCCGAACACCTGACGTACCCCCTGGGCTTCCAGCTGGCTGACGACGAGATCGGCGCCGTGCGCCCACTGCCGTACCGGATACTGTTTGTCCATGTGACCCCCTTAACTTTCTACGGAACGGATGGCGGCATCGAGATTATCGGGATGCAGATTGGCCTGCAGGAACGCGCTGTCGGCGGGCAGGTCGATCATCAGCTTGTGAATTTCGCCGAAGGTCAATACCCCGTGGTCGAGCTGGTAATCCAGCAGGTGACCGCCGCCTTTGCGGTCATCGGTTATAAAGTGCTCGTGATACCCGGCGACGTTGATCCCCTGCATATGCTGCGGGGTACGGAAGCCGACCAGCACCCCTTCGCGCTGGTTAAAGCGGAACACCGGCTGATCGTCGAGGACGTCGGTCATCGCCCGGTACGGCGGCGTCTGGCGCGGCACGGTGCGGGTATGGGCATGGCGGAAATGGCCGTCGATGCGCAGGGCGCAGAACAGGTTGTCAGAGGGGATTTGCTGGTCGATCACCTCGTGCAGCTGCTGGCGGCTCACCGGATGGTCGAAGGTTTTCCGGTACTGCGGCTGGAACCAGGTCATCACCGCGAACGGCGTTTTCTGCTCCGGCTGGGCTTTGCGCGCGCTGCCGTCGGCCCGCAGCTGATAGACCTGACTGCTGAAGGCGATCAGCTCCCCGTCCAGCTCATTAAAGGTGCCGAGACCGAAATCGCCGTGCTTCAGCAGGTCCGCGATGGTGGTGCTGCCTTCGTAAACCCCGCTCAGCAGGGCGCTCATGAGCGATGTCTGATAGAGCACGTTCTCGGGATGCTGCGCGGAAAACGCCCGCAGGGTTTCGCACAGACTCTCTTCGCAGGTGCATTCAGCAGAATGATTCATATACCACTTCCTCGTTCAACAAATATAAGAAAGGTTAAATAAATGTTGACCCGATTCAGCTCACAGTTCCAATATAGAAACCATGCTGGTTTGAGACGTTTTCGATATGGAACTTCGTTATCTTCGCTATTTTGTCGCCGTCGCCAGGACGCGGCACTTCACCCAGGCCGCCAAGGAACTGGGTATTTCACAGCCTCCGTTAAGTCAGCAAATTCAGCGGCTTGAGCGCGAGGTGGGGACCCCGCTGTTTCGGCGTTTGACCCGCGGGGTGGAGCTCACCGAGGCCGGTGAGTCGTTCTATGAGGATGCCCGCCAGATCCTCGCCATGAGCGATGCGGCGCTGGAGAAGGCCAAGGGCATTGCCCGCGGGATGAACGGCAGCCTGTCGCTAGGCATTACCAGTTCTGATGCATTCCACCCGCAAATCTTCACGCTGCTGCACCGTTTTCAGCTCGATCACCCCGGGGTGACCCTGCACCAGATGGAAGACAATATGGCCAATCTGATGACCGCCCTGAGCGAGGCCGAGCTGGACATCGCCTTCGTCCGTCTGCCGTGCGAGAGCAGTAAAGCCTTTAATCTGCGGATTATCGATGAGGAGCCGATGGTTATCGCGCTGCCGCGCGACAACCCGCTGGCGACGCAGCCGACCCTGGCCCTGGAGCAGCTGCGCGACGTGGCGCCGATCCTCTTCCCGCGGGAGGTGGCCCCGGGGCTGTATGAGCTGGTGTACAACAGCTGCCTGCGCGCCGGCATCGATATGGAGCGCGCCTGGCAGTCGTCGCAGATTTCGTCATCGCTGAGCATGGTCAATGCCGGGTTCGGCTTCGCGCTGGTCCCGCAGTCGATGACCTGCATTCAACAGCCGAACGTCAGCTATCACCCGCTCAGCGGGGCGCCGCTGAAGACCGATATCGCCATCGCCTGGCGGCGCTTCGAGCGCTCGCGCACGGTGAAACGCTTTCTGGCGATGTTCTGATCGTCGCGACGCCTGCGGTTTACTGCGCCACCCAGCCGCCGTCCATGTTCCACGCCGCGCCGCGCACCTGGGCGGCGGCGTCGCTGCACAGAAACAGCGCCATTTCGCCCAGCTGCTGCGGGGTGACAAACTCCCCGGAGGGCTGTTTTTCCGCCAGCAGCTGCGCGCTGGCCTGCTGCGGGTCGACCCCTTCGGCGATGCGCTTATCGATCTGCTGCTGCACCAGCGGGGTCAGCACCCAGCCGGGGCAGATGGCGTTGCAGGTGATGCCGCTGCGCGCGGTTTCCAGGGCCACGGTTTTGGTCAGACCGACCACCGCGTGCTTGGCGGCGACATAGGCCGATTTCTCTTTCGACGCCACCAGGCCATGCACTGAGGCAATGTTGATGATGCGCCCCCAGTCGCGCTGACGCATGCCTGGCAGCGCCAGGCGGGTAGTGTGGAAGACGCTGGAGAGATTGATGGCGATGATGTCGTTCCATTTGTCCACCGGGAACTGCTCCACCGGGGCGACGTACTGGATACCGGCGTTATTGATCACGATATCGACGCCGCCGAAGGTGCTTTCGGCATAGCGCATCATCGCCTCGATCTGCCCGACGTCGCGCAGGTCGGCGTCGTGATAGCCGGGGATCTTGCCCAGCGCGGCGACTTCAGCCCGGGCGTGGCTGCTGTCGCCGAAGCCATTGAGCACCAGCTGGGCGCCTGCCTGCGCCAGCACTTTGGCGATCCCTAAGCCGATGCCGCTGGTGGAGCCGGTGACCAGCGCCGTTTTACCGTCTAAATTCATGCTATTTCTCCTTCAATCTGGTATCAGACAATGCCGGTTACATAGAACGTGGCAATGACAAACAGCACCGCGAGGCTTTTGATCACCGTGATGGCGAAAATGCCGCCGTAGGCCTGGCGATGGCTCAGGCCGGTGATCGCCAGCAGGGTGATCACCGCCCCGTTATGCGGCAGGGTGTCCATGCCGCCGCTGGCCATGGCGGCGACGCGGTGCAGGACCTCCAGCGGAATATTGGCGGCGTGGGCGGCGGCGACAAAGGTTTCGGACATCGCCGCCAGGGCGATGCTCATTCCCCCGGAGGCCGAGCCGGTGATCCCGGCCAGCACCGTGACGCTTATCGCCTCGTTTAACAGCGGATTGGGAATGGCCGCGAGGGCTTTCGACAGCACCAGGAAACCCGGCAGGGCGGCGATAACCGCGCCGAAGCCATACTCAGAGGCGGTGTTTATTGCCGCGAGAATCGCCCCGCCCACCGCCGTCCGGCTCCCCTCCGCCAGCCGGCCGCGAATATTGCGATAGCCGCAGACCAGCACCAGCACAATGCCGGAAAGCAGCGCTGCCTGCACCGCCCAGATGGCGGTGATTTTCCCCACCTCGGTGACGACAGGCTTCGCCAGACCCGGCAGGGTGAGCTCATGGCTGGCGCCGTACCATTGCGGGATCCAGTGGGTAAACAGCAGATTCAGCACCCCCACCAGCAGCAGCGGGGCGATTGCGATCAGCGGATGCGGCAGGTCGATGTCATCCGGGGTCTCCGGCTCATTTTGCAGATCGGTCCCATAGCCTTCGCCGCTGGCCTGCGCTTTGCGGCGCTGGCGCTCCAGCCACAGCAAACCGAAGAGGATAATGAACAGCGAGCCGATAAGCCCCAGCCACGGGGCCGCCCAGGCGTTGGTGCCGAAGAAGCTGGTGGGAATAATATTCTGGATCTGCGGCGTGCCGGGCAGGGCGTCCATGGTAAACGAGAACGCGCCGAGGGCGACGGTGGCGGGGATCAGCCGTTTGGGGATCCCGCTCTGGCGAAACAGCTCGGCGGCGAAAGGGTAAACGGCAAAGGCCACCACAAACAGCGACACCCCGCCGTAGGTCAGCAGGGCGCACACCAGCACGATCACCGGGATCGCGTGGCGGCGGCCGAGGATGCGGATGGCGGCGGCGACAATCGACCGTGAGAATCCCGACAGCTCAATCAGCTTGCCGAACACGGCGCCCAGCAGAAACACCGGGAAATAGAGCTTTACAAAGCCAACCATTTTTTCCATAAACAGGCCGGTAAAGGCCGGGCCGACCGCGCCCGGGTCGGTGAGCAGCACCGCGCCGAGGGCGGCGATCGGCGCAAAGAGGATTACGCTGTATCCACGGTAGGCTGCCAGCATCAGTAACGCCAGCGCGGCCAGGGCTATTATCACACTCATCACGACGTCTCACTCTCATTGTTATTGTAGGGGTACAGAACGCGATACTAGGGTTTCAGGGCGAAGCGCAGCTGGTGTTCCCGGCGCGACTGGATGCGCTGGCGCCGCGCCTCGTCCCAGCGGTAAAAGCCTTGCCCGCTGCGGGCGCCGGTGTCGCCTTGCGCCACTTTCTCCGCCACCAGCGACATCATCTCCGTACCGCTGGCCAGCTCCGGCAGCAGGTGCTGGCAGATATCCTGGACCGTCGCCAGGCCGGTCATGTCCGCCGCCTCCAGCGGGCCGACCATCGCATAGCGACGGCCCAGCGAGGCGCGCATCACCTGGTCCACCACCTCCGGGGAAGCGATGCCGCTGTGGACGATGTGCAGCGCTTCGCGCAGCAGGGCGAACTGCAGCCGGTTGCCGACAAAGCCCGGCGCGGCGCGATTGAGCACCACCGCTTCCAGCGCGCAGGCGGCGCAAAAGTCGCTTACCTGGCGCGCCAGATGGGGCAGCGTGGCGCTCCCGGGCACCACTTCCACCAGCGGGATCAGGTGCGGCGGATGCCAGAAATGAGCGATCAGCAGCCGTTCCGGAAGGCGCATGCCCTGCGCCAGCCGATCCGGCGGCAGGCCGCTGGTGTTGCTGGCGATAATCGCCTCGTCGGCGATCAGCGTTTCCAGTTCGGTATACAGGGCGTGCTTCAGCGCCAGCCGTTCGGGGATCGCTTCAATCAGCAGCGTGGCGTCGGCCAGCGCCTGCAGCGCCGGGGTGGGGGTTAAACGGCTCAGCACGGCGTCGCGGTCGGCGGGATCCTGCTGACCGGTCGCCTCCAGCTCGCGCAGGATCGCCCCCGCCACCGAGGGCACTTCGGCAAGACGTTGCGGATCGGTGTCATACAGGCGGACGGCGTGACCGTGACGGGCGAAATGACAGGCGATGCCGACGCCCATCAGTCCCGCGCCGAGTACCGCCAGACGTGGTGTAAACATAGTGGCTCCTGTTAACGTTGAAGGGTCATGGCGATGCCCTGGCCGCCGCCGACGCACAGGGTGGCCAGCCCTTTGCTGGCGCCCCGGCGCTGCATCTCATGCACCAGGCTGACGAGGATCCGGCAGCCGGAGGCGCCGATGGGATGGCCGAGGGCGATGGCGCCGCCGTTGACGTTGACTTTCTCGCTGTCCCATTCGAGCAACTGACCGACGGCCAGCGCCTGGACGGCAAAGGCCTCGTTGACTTCGATAAGATCCACTTCGTCAAGCGTCCAGCCGGCGCGCTGCAGCGCCTGGCGGCAGGCGCTCACCGGGCCGATGCCCATCACCGACGGGTCGACCCCGGCGACCGCCGCACTGACGATGCGCGCCAGCACCGGCAGCCCAAGCTCGCGCGCTTTATCGACGCTCATCAGCAGGACCGCCGCGGCGCCGTCGTTCAGGGATGAGGCATTCCCGGCGGTGACGCTGCCGTCAGCCGGGCGAAACGCCGGGCGCAGCTTGGCCAGCTGCGGCTCGCTGGTCTCCGGGCGCGGTTGTTCATCGTCGGTGACGACACGCGGCGGTTTTTTGCCCTGCGGGACGCTGACCGGGACGATCTCCTCGCGAAAGCGTCCGGCGGCGATAGCGGCCGCCGCTTTGCGCTGGGAGCTGGCGGCGAAGGCGTCCTGGCGCTCGCGGCTGATATCGAAGGCATCGGCGAGGTTCTCGGCGGTAATGCCCATGTGGTAGTCGTTAAAGGCGTCCCACAGGCCGTCCTGGATCATGCTGTCCTGCAGGCTGGCGTGGCCAAAACGCAGGCCGTCGCGGGCGCCGTGCATCAGATAGGGAGCATTGCTCATGCTCTCCTGGCCGCCGGCGATAACGATCCCGGCGTCGCCGCAGCGGATCGCCTGCACCGCCTGCTGAACCGCTTTCAACCCGGAGCCGCACACCAGATTGACGGTGACCGCCGGGGTGTCCACCGGCAGGCCGGCCTGCAGCGCGGTCTGGCGCGCCGGGTTCTGCCCGCAGCCGGCGGTGAGCACCTGGCCGAAAATCAGTTCATCGACCGCCGCGGCGGGCAGCTGGCAGCGTTCAAGCAGGCTGCGCACCACCGTCGCGCCGAGGTCGACGGCGGAAAGCGGGGCGAAGGCGCCGCGAAAGCTGCCGACCGGGGTGCGTACTGCAGCAACAATGGCAATATCGGTCATGGTCTCTCCTTAGCTGAAGCGCATTTCGCGCACGTCGTCGGCGACGATCAGCCGTCCCGCCGTTTTACGCATCACCTCGTCGGGGCTGACCCCCGGAGCCACTTCGCGCAGGACAAACGCCCCGTCGACAATGTCCAGCAGGGCCAGGTCGGTGAGCACCCGGCGAATGCAGCCCACGCCGGTGAGCGGCAGGGTGCACTGCGGCAGCAGTTTGGATTCGCCGTTCTTTGAGGCGTGGGTCATGACCACGATGATGTTCTGCGCGCCGGCCACCAGGTCCATGGCGCCGCCCATCCCCTTAACCATTTTCCCGGGGATCATCCATGAGGCGATATTCCCCGCGACGTCGACCTCAAAGGCGCCAAGAACCGTAAGATCGACGTGGCCGCCGCGGATCATGGCGAACGACTGGGCGGAATCGAAGATCGCCGCCCCGGTTTGCGCTGTCACGGTCTGTTTGCCGGCGTTAATCATGTCGGCGTCGATGGTTTCCTCATCGGGAAATTCGCCCATCCCCAGCAGGCCGTTCTCCGACTGGAGCATCACTTCAATACCGGCGGGGATATAGTTGGCCACCAGCGTCGGGATACCGATCCCGAGGTTGACGTAGTCGCCGTCGCGCAGCTCCTGGGCGACGCGCATCGCCATTTGTTCACGGGTTAGCATCTCAGTGCCCTCCGGCGCGCAGGGTGCGCTGTTCAATACGTTTTTCGAATTGCCCGACGATCAGCCGGTCGACATAGATCCCCGGGGTGTGAATGGCGGAGGGCGGCAGTTCGCCCGGCGGCACGATCTCTTCCACCTCCACCACCGTAATGCGCCCGGCGGTGGCCATTAGCGGGTTGAAATTCTGCGCGGTGTGGCGGTAAACCACGTTGCCGTACCAGTCAGCTTTCCAGCCCTTCACGAGGGCGAAATCGCCGCGAATGGCCTGTTCGAGAATGTAATTTTTACCGTCGAACTGGCGCACCTCTTTGCCTTCGGCGACCGGGGTGCCATAGCCGGTGGCGGTGTAAAAGCCGGGGATCCCGGCGCCGCCGGCGCGGATTTTTTCCGCCAGCGTTCCCTGCGGGGTGAGCTCTACCGCCAGCTCGCCGCTCAGCACCAGCTGTTCAAAAAGCGCGTTTTCCCCGACGTAAGAGGCCACCACTTTGCTGACCTGGCGCGATTCCAGCAGCATGCCGAGACCGAAGCCGTCGACGCCGCAGTTGTTGGAAACCACCGTCAACCCCTGCACCTGGCGGCGCTTCACTTCGGCGATCAAATTCTCGGGTATACCGCACAGGCCGAAGCCGCCGGCGAGCAGCGTCATGCCGTCCGTTAACCCTTCCAGCGCCGCTTCGTAGCTGGCGACGCGTTTATCCAGTCCTGCCATCTTGTCTCTCCTGCCTTGCGATAGCCTTATCATTGGCGCTGGCGACTGATTTGATAATTTTGAATTTGTGACCCACTCATTTGGAAATTTTATTAATTTCCTGTTAACTAATTTCTTTCAATTAGTTAACAGGATGAAAAATGAGAATGAGTGTCAAACAGTTACGCGCGTTTTTAGCGGTAGCTCACACTCTCAATTTCGCCCACGCCAGCGAAAGGCTGAATCTGTCGCAGCCAGCTCTCAGCCTGACCATCAAAGGGTTGGAGGAGGCGCTGGGGGGCGCGCTGCTGCAGCGCAGCACCCGCAAAGTGACCCTCACCCAGGAGGGGGAACTCTTTCTGCCGATGGCCCGTCAGCTGCTGGCCGACTGGGATAACGTCGAGGAGGCGATGCGTCAGAGCTTTACCCTGCAGCGGGGCAAAATCTCGGTCGCCGCGATGCCGTCGTTCGCCGCCAACGTTCTG
Source organism: Klebsiella sp. GG_Kp146 (assembly GCF_040061975.1). Lineage (NCBI taxonomy): Bacteria > Pseudomonadati > Pseudomonadota > Gammaproteobacteria > Enterobacterales > Enterobacteriaceae > Klebsiella > Klebsiella sp. GG_Kp146. The sequence continues at coordinate 88,571 of NZ_JBEAHA010000007.1, read as the reverse complement.
CCGGAGGCGCTGAAAGCCTTCCGCGACCGCTATGCCGGGGTGAACGTCACGGTGCATGACGTGATAAATGAGCAGGTGATCGAGATGGTGCGCGAGGGGCGGGTGGAAATGGGTATCGCTTTCGAGCCATCGCCCAGCCACAACCTGCTGTTTACCCCGCTGGCGGTGGACCGCTTCGTGGCGATCGTTCCCCGGCAATCGCCGCTGGCGAAGAAAAAAAAGCTCACCTGGCAGGAGCTGTTAACCCTCGACTTTATTACCCTCCAGCGCCCTTCGGCGGTGCGCCTGATGCTGGAGGAGGCGCTGGCGCGCAGCGGGCGTCAGCTGGATGTGGCCCTGGAGAGCCATCAGCTGGTGACGGTGGGGAGAATGGTGGCCAGCGGGCTGGGGGGCAGCGCGGTGCCTGCGCTATGTAAAACGCAGATGGCCTCGCTGGGGGCGGTGTGCATTCCGCTTAGCGATCCGCCGATTGAAAAGTGCGTTGGGGCGATTTATGCCGGACATCTGCCGCTGTCGAAGGCGGCGCAGGCGCTGCTGGATACGCTGAAAGGGTTTTTACCCAGCTGAGGCGGGCGGGAGGCAAAAAAAAACCGGCCCGCGGGCCGGTTTGATAATCAGATTTTGCAGGCGTCGCCGCAATCGTCATCGGCAACGATCGCCTGGGCTTTTTTGTCCGCTTCTTCCAGACGCTCCGCGTTGCGCTCTTCCGCTTCATCCAGGCCGCTGAAGACCAGGTTGTCGAGATCAATTTCCATAAGTTACCTATCGTTGCTGGTTTTGGATCAGCGTCAAGTATAGGGTAAAACCGCCCGCGGATGTACCCGCGCTTCCAGCCGAACGCACAGAGCGTTAAGTCGCTGGGCGGCGGGCATCACCTACCATAATTAACCGTTGACAGGATGGCGTTAATTTTAATTATCGTCGGCAGAACAATTTTCTGCCGCAATATTAAATGAAAGGACAACAAAGGTGTAATTAAGCGTTGACGAATATCTTTTATGTTAATATGGCCGCGATTATGGATGAATCTATGGATCTTAATCAATGGGACATACTGTTGCAGGCGCCATCAAAGAATGGCGTAAACATAATAAAGTGATCGGTCAGGTCAAAATAAACTATAAAAAAATTTTACGAAAATGCAGAGAGCTCTCGCTCGCAGGAGGTAAGTACAGAGAATATCAAGGACTTTGCGCCAAATATCAGTGCGCGCGGTTGACCGCCGTAACCCAGGGGCTGGTGCCTTTCGAGGATAAACCCTTTAAGGCCTATCTTAATAAACGGATGTCAAAACGGCGCAAGCTGGATATTGCCCACGGTTCGCTGAATTTTATCGAGAAAACATTTCAGCCGGATGTGCTGCCGCAGCTCTATACCGTGGCGGATTTTGGCCGGGCGATGTTTGCTATTCCTTTGAAAAATGGCGATAAGCTTGACGTTAAGCTGCTGGCGTCGCCGTTTCAGGAGGAGGGGGAACTGATGCTGCAGCTGTTTCTCGGCGACCGTCGCGTCTATAGCGTCTGTTTTTCCTGTACCGACGATGGCCGCGCCTATATCGGCGGTATTCAGGGCGGGAAAGATATCACCAATGAAGAGGTGAAGGCGCTGACCAAAGAGCTGCATGGCGCGCGGCCGAAAAATATCATCATGAGCGTGCTGTATGGTTTCTTAGGCTATTTCAACATCACCACGGTCTACGCGATCGATTCCGATTACCACGTGAAAAGCGATCTGGTGAAAGCCAGTTACTCATCGCTGTGGCTGGAAATGGGCGGTGAGAAACAGGCTCGCGGCTGGTATAAACTGCCGGCGCAAGAGATCAAAAAAAGTATTGAAGAGGTGAAAAGTAAACACCGCAGCCAGTTTATTAAGCGCGAAGGCATTAAAGAGCTGATTCAGCTCGATATGGCCAACGCCCTGCGGCAAATCACCTTGCGTTCGCGGGTGAATTAACGCCTCTTATACGTCAGGCGGACAGCAGGGGGCTGTTGTCCGCCTGACGATATCCTCTCTTTACTGGCCGCTTTCGCCGACCGGCGGCGACGCGGAGGCGGCGAGCAGCGGGGCGCTACGCCACCACACCATCAGCGCGACCAGCGCGATAACGCTCAGCACCCCGAAGGCGGTGGCAAAGGAGTAGCGTCCGGCGATAGCGCCGGTTAACGCCGGACTCATCGCCGCCCCGGCCCCCTGCATCAGCATCACCACGCTCTGTCCGGCGTTGACGTGCCCGCTGCCGCGCAGCAGAGAGACGATAAAGCTGGGCACCGCCACCCCCAAAATCCCTGCCGCCAGACCATCAAGAATTTGCACCGGGACCATCATCTCCGGGGCGTCGCTGGAGGCCGCCAGCGCCGCGCGGATGGGCATGATCAGCAGCGCCAGCAGAATGCATCTCCAGTAACCATATTTGTCGATGCTGCCGGCGACCCGAATGGCCACCGGGATCATCACCACCTGCGAAATAATTACCGTGGCGGCGGCAAACAGCCCCGGATTGAGGTGTCCCGGCGCGGCGGCGATCCGCATGCTCAGCATCGGCAACAGCGCGGCGTTGGCGAGATGGAACAGCATCAGGGTCACGCCGGCGATCAGCAGCGGCGTATGGCGGAACAGGATGGCAAACCCAGGCAGCGCGGGCGGGACGGCCGACTCGAGGCCGCGGGCGGCGTCATCGTCGATATCGCTGCCGCGGATCGCCAGCAGGGCGATGAGGGTGAACAGGGTGGTACCGGCCATCAGAATGAAAATACCGCCGATGCCCCAGTACCAGGCGATGGCCCCGGCAATCAGCGCGGTGAAGAAATTCCCCGCGTGGTTGAAGGCTTCGTTTTTGCCCATCTGGGCGCTAAAGCCGCGCTGTCGGGTCAGCCCAAGGGTGATCCCGGCGATTAACGGTCCGACAAAGGCCGCGCAGATCCCGCTGGCGACTTGCGAAAGGGCCACCACGCTGGTCTTCTGACTGAACCAGAGCAGCAGGGTGGTGAGGGTTATCACCAGGCAGACCACGGCCAGCAGCACGCGCTTATGCCGCGAGGTGTCGGTGATGAAGCCGGCGGGCAGGGTCGCCAGCAGGCCAGCAACGCCGCCGATGGTCATCAACAGGCCGATATCCTCCGCCTGCCAATGACGCTGGGTGAGAAAGATCCCCAGAAACGGCCCAAGGCCGTCGCGAACGTCGGCGATAAAGAAGCTGGTCAAACATAAAGCCCGCAGTGAACGAAGCGACATTTTCTACCTTTAGCATGAGCGATCCGCGGATCAGCGGCGGACCAGGGCGGTCATGGCGTGCGCCACGGATAATGGCCGGGATCGGACCCGGCAGAGAGCGTCATCCTTTATCGCACCGTTCGATGAAAGCAAAATGTCCCGCTGTCTTCGGGTAACGTGGCAATGCAACATACCTGCTCGTCGCGGCTTCCGCCAGAGGTCTACGAAAGTTCTGTAACGGGGCAACCGCGCCGCAGCCTGCGCCGCGGGGCTATCAGCGTTCGTCTGCTTTAACGATCTGCAGCGCGGCGGGATTCGCCACGCTGCCGCTGGCGGTGACGAACCCCGGATGGACGGCCTCGCCGCTGACGCTGTCCACCAGCGCAATATGCGGCGCGCTGTGCAGCACCTGCTGGTGGCCCCATTCCATCAGGGCGAACAGCACCAGCGCCAGGCTACGGCTTTTATCGGTGAGAACATATTCATAGCGCTCGCGAGCCCCCGCTTCCCGGTAGGGGACTTTGCGGAGCAATCCCATTTCGGTCATCGTTTTCAACCGGGTGGTGAGCGTCTGGCGGGTGATATGGGTATGCGTCTGCATCGTTTCAAAGCGCGTCACACCGTAAAACGCCTCGCGGAGGATCAGCAGCACCCAGCGGTCGCCGAGTATTTTGGCTCCTTCCGCCAGGCCGCACAGCTCCGGATCGAGGTAGGGCAGTGATTTATTTTTTGACATCGCGAGATCGACCTTCTACTCTGAGTTTGAATTTTAGACTTAGATGCGAAGGAGCATAGCGTGCCATTTGTTAACGTGCAAACCATTAAAGGGATCATGACCGCGGAACAGAAAAGTGAGCTGCTGCGGCGGATGACCGATCTGCTGGTGGAGATTGAGGGGCAGAGCGATCCGCAGTTCCGCCAGTCGGTATGGATCCGCATTGATGAACATGACCCGGAACAGTGGAGCCTCGGGGGCGTCCAGCCGACGGCCGCGATGATTGCGGCTAAATTCGCCGCGGCGCGGCGCGACTGATCCCCTGAATAAACCGGGCTGCGAAGCCCGCCCCGGCGATCTGGCGCAGAAGAGGAGTCAGATCGCCGGGTAATATTGCTATTCGCTATGGTGCAAAAGCGTATTTTGCGGCTAAGGTAACGGTCAGGGAACCCAACAAACAGGGCGCGATGCCAGACGGCCAGCCTGGCGCCACTCTCACACCGGTGAAAACAACGGATGTCTACAGAACAGATGCTGCCGCTGGCGGCGCAGAACAAAAATATCATCCGCCTGGCCGCCGCTCAGGCGCTGGCCGGCGCCAACTCGGTGGTGTTCTACGCCACCGGCGCTATCGTCGGCAATACCCTCGCCCCCAGCCCGTCGCTGGCCACGCTGCCGATCACCCTGTTTGTGCTGGGGATGGCGGCCTCGATTTTGCCTTTCGGCGCGCTGGCGCGAAAGCGGGGCCGCAAAGCCGCGTTTATGGCCGGTACCGGCGCCGGGGTGGTCACCGGTCTGGCGGCCGCTCTGGCGGTGGTGCTGGGCTCTTTTCTGCTGTTTTGCTTCGCCGCGATGCTCGGCGGCGCCTATGCCGCGGTGGCGCTCAGTTTTCGCTTTGCCGCCACCGACGGCGTCGCTCCGGAACGTCGCGCCCGCGCGCTGTCGCTGGTGATGGGCGGCGGCGTGGCCGCCGGGATCATTGGCCCGATGCTGGTCACCGGCACCATGCACCTCTGGCCGACCCATACCTTCGCCTTCACCTTTCTCGCTCAGGCGCTGGTGGCGGCGCTCGCCGCCATTCTGCTGGCAGGCGTGACGTCGGCAGAGCCCGCGGCGGCCAGCGTGCGCGGAGGGCGGCCGCTGCGCGAGATTATCCGCCAGCCGGGCTTCGCCACCACGGTGTTCAGCGGGGCGGTGGCCTATATGGTGATGAATTTTCTGATGACCGCCGCGCCGCTCTCCATGCATATGCACGGTCTTTCCCAGCAGGCCGCCAACCTCGGGATCCAGTGGCATGTGATGGCGATGTACGGCCCGGGATTTGTCACCGGCCGGTTGATCCAGCGCTTCGGCGCCGTGCGCATGGCGGCGGCGGGATTGCTGATCACCGGCGCGTCGGTGGCGGTCGGTCTCAGCGGCGTCGGGGTATATCATTACTGGCTGTCGCTGATTTTGCTCGGCATCGGCTGGAACTTTGGCTTCACCGGCGCCTCGGCGAAAATCATCGATTTCCACCGCCCGGAAGAGAAGACCCAGGTGCAGTCGCTCAACGATTTTCTGGTCTTCGGCGTGATGATCGTGGGTTCGTTTTCGTCCGGCGTTCTGCTCAACGCCTTCGGCTGGAACGCGGTGCTGTGGGGCTCTCTGGTGCCGGTGGGGCTGGCGCTGTTCACCCTGCCGCTGCGCCCCTTATCGCCACCCCGCGCTTAGCGCCTGGTCTGCCGCTGCGCGGGCCGTCTTTTTGCGCTTTTCGCAAATGCGTTGCCGAACTTTATCAAAGCCAGCGCGTGGGAAAACGTCACATACGCGACATGCTGTAGTAATGTCTACAGCATGAGAATGCATCTCCTGACCCTCAACCTGACGATGTCTCAAGCCGCTGAACCCTGAAGAGCACGTCAGCACGCGGGTGACCTTCGACGTTCTGGCCCGACGCAGTGCTCTGGAGGCCGCGATCCCCGATACCCTGGGGCGGCTTATCCACTTCCTGGACGTCGGTGGGGTACCGACCCCGGAGGCGGCGGGAGTGGAGAGTGTGCTTGCAGGGCTGCGGGAAACCATTACGGACGATCACCAACTGCTGGCGGCAGCCTGCTCGCTGTTCGACGGCCTACTGAGATCCTGTGAAATGAGGTCTGGCAATCATGAGCAAAACGGTGGTTCTTCCGCAGAGTGACAGTCCTTCCGTCGTCGCCTCCGTCTCCTTCTGGCAGGCCTTTCGCTTCTGGCTGAAGCTCGGCTTTATCAGCTTCGGCGGGCCTGCCGGGCAGATCGCCATGATGCACCAGGAGCTGGTGGATAACCGCCGCTGGATCTCGGAAGGACGATTCCTGCACGCGCTCAACTTTTGTATGGTCCTGCCCGGCCCGGAGGCGCAGCAGCTGGCGACCTATATCGGCTGGCTGATGCATAAAACCTGGGGAGGCGTCATCGCCGGGGTGCTGTTTATTTTGCCCTCGCTGGCGTTACTCATCGCGCTGGGGTGGATCTACCTCGTCTGGGGAGATGTCGCAGTGGTGGCGGGGATTTTTTATGGCATCAAACCCGCCGTGGCGGCGATCGTGCTGCAGGCGGCGCACCGCATCGGCTCGCGGGCGCTGAAAAATGGCGCCTACTGGGCCATCGCCGCCGCTGCCTTTGTCGCTATTTTTGCGCTGAACGTTCCTTTTCCGCTGATCGTCCTGACCGCGGCGATCGTCGGGTTTATCGGCGGATGGATGGCGCCGGCGACATTCGGCAAAGCGGACGCCCACCGTGCGCAGAGTCATCCCGGCGGGGCCGCCATCATTGATGACGCGACGCCGATCCCGGCCCATGCCATTTTCAGCTGGCGGCGTACCTCTCAGGTGCTGATCGCCGGGATGCTGCTGTGGCTGGTGCCGATGGCCGCCCTGGCGCTAATGCTGGGCTGGGCGCATCCGCTGACTCAGATGAGCTGGTTCTTTACCAAAGCCGCGCTGATGACCTTTGGCGGGGCATATGCCGTCTTACCTTATGTTTACCAGGGGGCGGTGACCCACTATGGCTGGCTGACGGCAGGACAGATGATGGACGGCCTCGCCCTTGGGGAATCCACCCCCGGGCCGTTAATCATGGTGGTGACCTTTGTCGGGTTTGTCGGCGGCTACACCAAAGCGGTATTGGGCGTTGATGATGTGCTGCTGGGGGGCATCGCGGCGGCGTGCCTGGTGACATGGTTTACCTTTTTGCCCTCGTTTATCTTTATTCTCGCCGGCGGGCCGTTTATTGAAACCACGCATAATAAAGTGGGATTTACCGCGCCGTTGACTGCTATCACCGCCGCGGTGGTGGGCGTTATCCTGAATCTGGCGCTGTTTTTTATCTGGCATAGCGTCTGGGGACCATCCGGTTTCGACCCATGGTCTGCGGCCATTGCTCTCGCCGCCGCCGGGCTGCTGTTTCGCTATAAGTGGAAGCTGACCTGGGTGCTGGCCGCCGCCGCCGCGGTGGGCCTTATCGTCCATATGGCGGGACTGTCCGGCGCAGGATAAGGTCGGCGTCAGGCTGAGAGAAATGTCGCCAGATGCGGTAGCGGGGAAGAGGCCAGTGCCTGTGCAGGCCCTGGCCGGATGGGGAGCACTTCTTTAACTACGGGAGGCTCCACCGCGAGATGCAATTGACAATATTGTTCAACTCCTTCTTTAAGCATCTTAATAATCATTAGCAGCATGGGTAAGTACGGAACGAACTTAACAAGCAGTGAGCCTGTAGATCCGTCAAGCAGCGTCAGCGCGGCATCCACTTTCTTTTTCCATGTTTTGTTATATTCCACGCAAAAATTCTTTACATCGGCTGGCTGCGTTGAACGGGCAATCTGTTCGAGTTCTTCGATGGCGTTGAGTGCCGCTTTTATTTTCTCAATATCAGTTTGTTGTGTCATGTTAGCCTCGTAGTAACAGGAGAAAGAGGATTAACTCATTTTTACTTCCAGGTTTGTGGCTTAAAGAAAAGCCACGGTAAGGTGTAATCGTACAGCGCTTTCACCGGCACTACGGATAAGTGGAAATGCTTATCGTGCGGGCTGGCGCTATGGTAATCGCGCCATACCCATGGCTGGACAGAAGCGCTAATAATATGTTTGTTCCAGATAATGTATTTAATTCGTTTGTCTTTGCTGTCGACCAGTGCATTGACAATCGCCTGAGCATCACACCCCTGAGCGGGATCGTGCGTAATATCGATAGCCGTAACCACACCAATATTTCCATCCAACACCTGTGGGTTATGATCCGAGTTGGTGTGGGCATGATGTTCATCACCAATGGTGCCATCGCTGGCCTTATTGCGGTGCGGAGCATATTGATTAATCTGATCTCTGAGTATCAGCAGACTCTTTGCGACACGCCATACCATGTTATTTACCCTCCGGATTGAAACAGGGGTTTGAGCTGACCGGTTCTGCGCCAGGAACCATGTCCTGATAAACCGGAGATGGGGGGAGAGGATCGACTACTGTATCCGCTTTCACGCTGTTGACTTGTTGCTTCTTCAGGTTCTTCACTTGCAAAAGATAATTAAGGATAGCGTTCCAGAACGCAGACCCGCCGCTCGCCATCAAGCCAATACATAATGTCATCAGATCCGGGTGTTTAAAGGCCGAAAAACTGCCGGCGACGAAGGGTTGCGTCAAAAACCCCGTCACAATTCCGGCCCCCACCGCTAATAGCTGCAGGGCAGATTTGCGTTTTCCTTCTATGACTGGATCCTGCTTTTCCAGATTAAGCCAGGGAAAATACCCTTTAATAATCTCTACCACTCTTTCCGAGGCGATACTAATGGCGATCAGCATCGTAATGATGTTTTCAAGTTGCGAAGAAATGGCATCGCTCATATCACCCTCACTATTTCTGTGTTGAATAAAAATAAATGACAACGTTTTTAACAAGTGTTTACTGCACAGGAATAATTCCTGGCGGGTAAGTTTCACGGTCATTTTTTATTGTTCAGGTAGGCAAGGGGCAAGTGATAATTTAATGATCGCGAATAATAAACTATTTGCCAGTACCTGCCAGAAATGACAATTTAACTCGAGAGCAATATTGAACCGTGAATTTAACCCGCGATAATAAATTTATCGTCGCTTTTTTGATGAGTATAACGGAGGAAACAGAGACGCCACTCATTCATATGAATGAGTGGCGTAAAAAAACTCGCCGTGCGGGCAGGGGGAAGAGAGACGGGCCCGCTCCGCGTTAGCCCGCACGCGGAGCGGAGCGGGGCGATCAGGTCGCGGGAGTTTCGCGGGTGGCCCGCGCCAGCGGGTTGCTGTCCAGTTCCAGCTGGTCGCGCAGCGCCCAGCCGCGCAGCTTGCCGGGGTTAAGCAATCCCGCGGGGTCGAGAGATTGTTTCACCGCCACCACGTCAGGGCGAATCACCCCTTGTTTGCCGTCCTCAACCTGCAGCACGTGGGGGTTATTAATTTTGACGTCGTTATCGCGAAATATCTGCATGATCGCGTTGAGACGTTCGGGCGTGGTATAGCGCACCAGCTGCAGACCGCTGGCGGTGAGGTTGCCTTCGATATCGCGCAGAAATTCAATATGGGACATCACCTCCCCGGCGAAATGCTGTTCCATCTGTAAAATTTGCTGCGGATAGCGCTGCGGATCAAACGCGGTCTGCAGATAGGTCAGCGTATTGTCCACCTTGAGCGCATGCAGGGTGGTGTGGTTCCAGCAGTATTCCATTAACGAGCCATTGTGCGCCCGGGCCTCATCGCTGGCCTGGCGGATGGCGTTGGCCCCGCGATGGCGCTGTAACAGGCTGGCGCACACGCCTTCGCTCTCTTCGGCGATCAGGCTGATAACCGCATGCTGCCCGGCGCGGTAACGATCGTTGAGGTGGCTAAAATAGTCAGCGATCGGGGTGGCCAGCAGCGCGACCTGGCGCTTCACCAGCCCCGGCGAGCGGACGCAGGCGTTGGCATAGTTCAGGGCATCGGCGAAATCGTCAAACACGTCCAGGCGTTCTATCCACTGGTGCACGGGAGCCAGCGCCAGCTCAACCTCGAGAATGATGCCGTTGGTGCCGTAGGCATGATGCAGCAGCAGCGCTTCGGGAGCCGGGACGGTCAGTACGCGAGGGACCGGCTCGACGGTCATCACTTTGACGCTGAGCACATTGCCGGGCGCCGCCAGCGGCCCATAGTTGATGGAGCCGATGCCGCCGAACCCGCCGCCGTAGAGGCCGCCCAGGCTCGCCAGTCGATAGGTCGACGGCATACAGCGCAGCTCCCAGCCCGTCGGGCGGGCGGCGGTTTCGATGTCCGCCAGGCGAATACCGGCTTGGGCCCTCACCGTGCCGTTGCCGAGGGCGACGATCTGGTTGAGCCCGGTCATATCCACCAGCATCCCTCCTTCGAGAGGGACCAGCTGTCCGTAGTTGCCGGTGGCGCTGCCGCGCAAGGTCAGCGGCAGCTGATGCTGCGCGCAGGCGGCGACCAGCTGGCGCAGCTCCTCTTCATCGCGCGGGCGAACCACCGCGTCCGCCTGTTTTCCCGCCAGCTGCTCGGCGAGTACCGGACTGAACCAGTGAAAATCGCGGGAAAGCCGTTTGAGTTTCGCCGGCTGCAGGGTCCACTCCAGCGCCGGGAGTGCCTGCTGGATCGCCGCGACCGCTTGTTGCCGCTGTTCATCAGTCATCATTCTTTTTCCTGTTCGTCAGCAAAACATTAATGAGATTGCACGGCTTCGCTTTCATGCCAGGCGCTGAGCGCCCGGCGCGAGACCCAGGACATCACGCCGAACAGCGCGATCCCGGCGAGAGAGATCAGCAGCAGCGCGGCAAACATCAGCGGGATATCCAGCTGGTAGCCGGCCTGCAGGATCTGATAGGCCAGCCCGGTATTGGTCCCGCCAGTGCCGGCGACAAACTCCGCCACCACCGCGCCAATCAGCGACAGCCCGCTGGAAATACGCAGCGCGCCGAAGAAATAGGGCAGCGCCGAGGGGATACGCAGCCGCACCAGGGTCTGCCAGCGGCTGGCGTGATTGAGGCGGAAATAGCTCAGCAGGCCGGGGGAGACGCTGCGCAGTCCCTGGGTGGTATTGGAGATGATGGGGAAGACCGCCATCAGGGTGGCGCACACCACCAGCGAGAGGGTGGCGTCCTTTACCCAGATGATGATCAGCGGGGCGATGGCGACGATCGGCGTCACCTGCAAAAACACGATGTAGGGAAACAGGGCGGTCTCCACAAAGCGGTTCTGCACCAGGATAAACGCCACGGCGGCGCCGATGACAATCGACAGCAGAAACGAGATCAGGGTGATCTTGAGAGTGAACAGCAGCGCCAGCAGCAGCGGCGTGAGATGCGTCCACAGGCTGTCCAGCATCACCAGCGGCGACGGCACCAGAAAGGCCGGGATGCGGAAATAGCTTACCGCGCCCTGCCAGAGGAGCACCACCGCCACCGCGACGAGGGTCGGATAGAGAATTTTGAGAAAACGCGGATGCTGGATCCACGGCGTTGAGGTTGTGGTCTTCATATTATGGCTCCATACCGGACTGGCTGGCCTGCAACAGACTGTCCTGCAGCTGACGGGCATACAGGGAAAATGCCGGACTGACGCGGAACGCCTCGCTGCGCGGGAACGGCTCCCGGATGGCGATATCTTCCACCACCCGTCCGGGACGGGCCGCCATCATGATCACCCGCTGCGAGAGAAACACCGCTTCGTGGATCGAGTGGGTGACGAAGACCACCGTCAGATTCTGCTCCTGCCACAGGCGCAGCAGATCGCTGTCGAGCTTGTTCCGCGTAATTTCATCCAGCGCGCCGAAGGGCTCATCCATCAGCAGCAGCTTTGGCCGGGTGACCAGGCCGCGGGCGATGGAGACGCGCATTTGCATGCCGCCGGAGAGTTCGCGCGGCAGGACGTCGGCGAACTTGCCCAGCCCCACCAGCTCAAGGACTTCACTCACCCGGGTATTCCCCTCCGCCCGCGGCACGCCGGCCAGATCCAGCGGCAGCCTGACGTTATTGCGCACGCTGCTCCAGGGCATCAGGGTGGCCTCCTGAAAGACGAACGAGAGCGGATGCTGCGCTTTTTCCCGGCTGTCGCGCCGCCACAGCATCAGCTTGCCGTCGCTGGGCTCCACCAGGCCGGCGACCATCTTCAGCAGCGTACTCTTACCGCAGCCGGACGGGCCGAGCAGGGTAATGAACTCCCCCTGGTTGATGGTCAGGTTAACGGGCAGCAGCGCCCGGGTGCCGTTGCTGTAGATCTTCTCCGCCGACAGCACCTCGATGGCCGGCGTGGCGGAGGCTGGCATAAAGCGGGTGTCGCTCATCACGGTCAGTTTCGGGGCGGTATTCATGGCATCACTCCGGCGTCTTTGACCATCTCCAGGGTGTAAGTCTGCTCAAACGGCACCTTGCTGGCGTCGATCAGTTTGTTTTTCACCAGCATGTCCCAGGTTTTCTTCAACCGCGGCTCGGTGATGATGCCGATGCCGCCGGTCATGGCGTCGCCGCCGGTCACCAGCTGGTACTGCTTCATCTGGGCAATGCCAAAGGCGATCTGCTCGGCGCTCATTTGCGGGTTCGCTTTGCCGATCAGGTTGTTGCCGGGACCAGGATCCTGCAGGTAGCTTTTCCACCCTTCCATGGAGGCTTTGACGAAGGCCGCCACCGCCGCCGGACGTTTGCGGATGGTGTCCGCCATACAGATAATCGAGTTGCCGTAGGGCGGGTAGCCCCAGTCGCTGAGCGGATAGACATAGAACGGCTGCCCGCCTTTGGCGACGGAGAACGGCTCGGAGGTCACGTAGCCCTGCTGCACCAGATTTTTATCGGCGAGGAACGGCTGGACGTTAAAGGTATAGGGGCGCACTTTGCTGCCAGCCAGACCCAGCTCGCTCTTCGCCCACGGCCAGAAGGAGGTATAGGCCTCGGTGGCGAGCAGGAAGGTTTTGTCTTTAAGCTCCGCCGGGTTGCTCACTTTGTCATGAGTGATAAACACCGTCGGCGAGTGCTGGAACACGGTGGCGACGGTTACCGCATGCACCCCGGCCTGCCAGGTCTCCAGCGCCTGGCCGTTGTCGCCAAGGGTGCAGTCCGCCTGGCCGGCCGCCATCAGCTGCATGACGTTGATCTGCGGGCCGCCCATTTTAATTTCGACATCAAGTCCGGCGTGCTTATACAGCCCGGTGGCCTGGGCCTGGTAAAAACCGCCATGCTCCGCCTGAGCATACCAGTTGGTGAGAAACGTGAACTTCTCCGCCGCGACGCAGGAGGCTGAGGCCGCGAGGGCGGCCACGGTCAGCAGGGTAAAAACTGGCGTTGATCTGGTATTCATCAGGGCTCCTTGGATTCAGCAGCGAAAGAGGGTGGTAGGGACTGCACAAAGCCGTGCCAGTGCTGTTTGCCCCAGGTCGGTTCGCGACGTTCGACCCAGGCCATGCGGTGGATCTCGATGATTGCCTGCGCCCAGCTGGCGGCGAGGGAGTCGAGAAGCCCTTCGCCTTGCTCCCGCGTCGCCGGGGTTGGGTCGCCAATCACCCCGCTGGGGCCAAAGTCATAGGACGCCCACGCCGCCGCAGGACGGCCTTTCGACAGGGTCGGGCAGGGGAATTCCGGCGGGAAGTTGGCGACCGCTCGCTCCATATGAACGCACTCCGGCGCCAGCGCCAGCATCAGCGCCGTTTCGCTATGCCCGGCGTGCATTGCCATCCGCTGTTCATGCGGGCTGAGGAACTGTTTTTCGCAGTTGGGCACGTTGAACACGTCGTGCGGGATGGCGATGAAATCCCCGTGGCGCAGGCGCATTTCCCGGCAGGCGATCTGCAGGATCTGCGGCTGGCCGCCGTGGCCGTTGATCATCAGCAGCTTGCGAAAACCGGCCCGATAGAGGGATTCGGCGATCTCCAGCAGGGTATGCAGCAGGGTGTCGCCGCTGAGGGTCAGGGTGCCGGGAAAATGCAGATGCTCTTCTGACTTACCGTAGACGATCGGCGGGATGGCGTAGGCCGGGATCGCCGCCGGCAGCCGGGCGAGGGCATGGCCCGCCACGCCGGAGGAGATCACGCTGTCCACCGAGCAGGGCAGATGGGGGCCGTGCTGTTCAATCGCCCCGGTGGGGAGGACGATAACCGTATTGCTTTTATCCGGCAGGGCGGCCACGTCCGTCCAGCTCAGAAAAGGGAGAAAGCGCGCTGCAGGAATGTAACCGTTAATCATCGCGGTGCCTCGGAGTGAATTGGCTGGGGTAACCAGACGGTTGCTTCGACTTCAATCAATACCGTGGCGTCGGGCAGCATTTCGCTGACCTGCACCACGGTGGATACGGGCGGCTGGTCGGGATAAAACAGCTTCCTGACCCGGCTGTAATAGGGAAAATGGTCAAGGTTGCGAAAGTACTGCACCAGCTTGATAACGTCGCTCATCTGCCCCCCCGCGGACGCCACGGTGCGGCGGATGCTTTCCAGTACGTACCAGCTCTGGGCGAGGATCGGCCCCTGCTTCGCATCGGTTGAAAATTCCCCGGTCGCCCCCAGCAGCTCCCGCACCGGCTCAGGCACATCCTGAAAGCCGTTGACGATGGTGCCGGTCAGGGGATTGACCGGAATAATGCCGGAGAGAAAAATAAAATCGCCGGCTCTGCGCCAGGCGGCATACCGCGCCAGCGGCGCCCCCGCGCCTGCTTCAAGACTCATGTGCCATCTCCTCCTGCCACACTCGCCGGTGGGTTAACCTGCCATGGTTAACCACCAGACGGGCGGCGCTGTTTAAAGGCCAGGTAAAACGGTCGCTACCCGGGAAAATCACCACGCTGGCCGCCGCCCCGACGGCAAAAGGGGCCGCGTCTGCCGGCGAACCGGTTAGCGCCGCGCGATCGCAGATCAGCCGAGACTGCCGGTCGAACGGGTCGCTGAGCTGGGCGCTGAACAGGCCGCAGGCCAGGGTGTCCAGCGGGTCGTAGCTTCCCGCCGGACAAAAGGCGTCCTGTACGTTGTCGCACCCAAGCAGGGTGGCCACGCCGACGGCCTGCGCCTCGTGCAGCAGGGTGATCCCCCGCTGGCGCGGCGTGCGGCCGAACGTCGCATCCTGCAGCAGCAGGTTGGTCATCGGCAGGGCGATAAGGGTGACGCCGTGCGCCGCCAGCTGGCGCAGGATCAGCGCCGCCTGCGCGTCGCTGCCGGCGGCCAGCGCGCAGCCGTGGCTGCAGCAGATATGCCCGGGGAATGGGTGGCGGGAGAGATGATCCGCCAGCCAGGTCAGCCCCTGAGACACCTTGCTGAGCTCCTCATCGATATGCAAATCCAGATCCAGTTCCCAGCGGGCCGCGCTGCGCAGCAGGTTTGCCATGGCGGCGGCGTCCCAGTTGGAGGAGTGAATGAAGCCCCCCAGCAGGCAGCGCTCCCCGCTGTTGGCGACCGTCCGGGCAATGGCCTCGGCGTCCGCCGGATCGCGAAACAGGGGCAGCGGGACCAGCGCCACCCGTTCCAGGGTGATGCCGCCGGTATCGAGACGGGCGATCTCCTGCCAGGCGTCCGGCGCGTCGGCGGTAAACCAGTCGATATGGCTGCGTAAATGGGTCACGCCATTTGCGGCCGCCCGGGCCAGCGCGGCGGACGCCCGACGTTGAATATCCGCCCTGGTCCAGTGTCGGCGATCCTCGTGCATGGCGTGGATCGCCGCCAGCAGCCCGGCCTGCGCTGGACGGCAGCGTTCAATGGTAAAGGTTTTGTCCAGATGGGCATGGGGTTCCACCAGGCCGGGGAGCGTCAGGGCCCCCGCCAGGTCCCACAGGCCGGGAGCCGGCTCGACGGACGGCGTCACGGCGGCGATCCGTCCATCGCGAAAGGCCAGGTCCGCCAGCCGCGGTTCATCGTTGGCCTGCGTCGGCCAGCCGTCGGGCAGCGCCCAGGCCGGAAGTCGGGCGCGGCTGATGCCGGCGAGCGGCGCGCAAGAGGAGGGGAACGTCATCGTCAGTCTCCTCACAGATCCAAAACCAGACCCGGCGATTTCGCCCGCGAACAGCAGAGTGTGATCTGGTCGTTGCCGGCTTTCTCCTCCGCCGTCAGCACGCTGTCCCGGTGCTCGGGGAGCCCGTCGAGAACCCCGGTAATACACGATCCGCACATTCCCTGTTCGCAGGAGAGCATCACCTCCACCCCGGCGTGCTGTAATACCTGAGCAATGGTTTGATCCGCGGCGACCTGCAGACGCTGCCCGCTGGAGGCCAGCTCAATATAAAATGCGTTGTTCGCCGCGATATTATTTTCCGCCGCGGGAGTAAAGCGCTCGAATACGAATTGCGACGGCGACCAGCGATATTCCTCCATGACTGACCGCAGTCGCTGAATAAAGCCCTCCGGGCCGCAGGCCACCACTGCGGTATCAGGGTGGGGCGTGGTTAAGCATTCGGGGATCCGCTGGCGAAACGACGCGCCTTCCTCGCTGCAGTGGATCGCCACCGTGCCGCTCGCGGCCAGCTGGGCCAGGCGCGATGTGAAGGCCGTCTGGCGCGAGCTGGCGACATAATAATGCAGCTCCAGCGCCCCTTTTCTGGCGGCAATCGCTTCGGCCATCGCCAGCAAAGGCGTGATGCCGATGCCGCCGGCAAACAGCAGGTAGCGCCCGGCCTCCGGCAGGGGAAAATGGTTACGCGGCGACGATATGGAGAGCCGATCGCCGTGTTTGAGCTGCTGGTGCAAATAGCGTGAGCCGCCGGTGGACGCGTCCGTCAGCCGGACGCAAACTTCATAATGATTACCGCGGTCAGGCATGCCGCACAGGGAATATTGCCGCGGGCCAACGCCGGGAATAATAATATCGATATGCGCCCCGGCGGAGTAGGCCGGTAATATTTCCCCGGCCGCCGCCTGCAATATTAAAGATAGATTTCCCTCGCCGTTGGGGCGTATTTCCCCCACCGAGACCGAAATAAGATCGTGGCTGTGCATTACCGTTTTCTCTCCCTCAATCCGCTGTCTGCAGGGCGGCCAGGGGCAGCGAAGGGATACCCGCTCCTTCGCGGTGACTGTCCGGCGTGCAAAAATGGATGAAACGATCGTTTCTCCGCTATGAATGCTACGGTATTGTGATAAAACTGTTGCGTCCAGAGCTTTGATTCGCACAACCCGTTGCAAAAAAGAGAGCACCCAAACGATGTTTGCCTTCTCCCGATTTCTGCTCTATTTCACCGAAGTGGCCCGTCAGGGGTCGTTTCGTAAAGCGTCAGAGGCGCTGCATGTGTCTGCGTCTTCTATTGACCGTCAGATTTTGCGCGTGGAACAGGAGCTGGCGATGCCGCTCTTCGAGCGCCATCCCACCGGGCTGCGGCTGACCGCCGCCGGGGAGCTGCTGCTGCACGCGGCCAATAACTGGAAAAAGGACTTTACCCGGGTCTGCGAGCAGCTGGATGACCTGCGCGGACTGCGGCGGGGGCATGTGCGCATCGCCACTATCGATGCCATTAACCGACATTTCTTTTCGACGATGCTTAAAGAGGTGCACAAACATTATCCCAACATCTCTTTTACATTGACCACCATCAACAATATCCACATCCAGCAGGCGCTGATCTCCGGCGAGGCGGATTTCGGCATCATGCTCAATCCGCAGACCTCCCGCGAACTGCAGGTGCGGGCGTTTGCCGAAATGAATATGGGGATCGTAGTGCCGACCGGCCATCCGCTGGCCAGCCGCAGCGCTGTGCGCTTTAGCCAGTGCATCGACTACCCGTTTATCCTGCCATCCGCCCCGTTGATGATCAGCGAACCGGTGGAGGCGCTGGTGAACATCAGCGGCAACGAGGTGAAGGAGGTGGCGGTATCGAATAACATCCACATGATCCGCACCCTGATCAAAGAGCAGATGGGCATCGGCATCCTGTGCCGGCTGGATATTCTCGATGAGATCGAGTCCGGCCAGCTGGCGTTTGTGCCGCTAACCGATCCGCAGCTTAAGCCTTTCACCCTGGCGCTATGCGTCTCGCCCGCCCGCCAGCTTTCCCTTGCCGCCTCGATGATGCTGAACCAGCTGGAGATGCTCTTCAGCCAGCTGTGAGAGACCGGACAGGCACTAAAATCATTCATCAACGCACCAAAGTGGTGCATTTATTGTGTGCATGAATCAAAGGTTGCATGCCCAAGGGCGGCGGCGCAGGCGATTTTTCGCGGCCGCTCGCGGGCCATCAAATCTGGCATTGTTTTTGTATAGCTGAGTGTGAGTAGAAGCGGTCAGTACGGGTTATCCATACGGGACATTGCTCAGTCACCATGTCGCGGTTCAATGTTGACCGGGATGGGAGGCTGAGCCACATTCGCTCGCTCCCCCTCCCGGCGTAAAGAGGAGAGGGATAATGAAAACAGGCGCACGCCTTCCCCGGGGTTTACGCTGGCTGGGCCTGATGGCCCTCGGCGGTGTCTCGCTGGCCGTTCAGGCCGAGGAAAAAATCGTTCTGCTGACCTCCTGGTACGCTCAGGCGGAGCAGGGGGGTTATTATCAGGCTCAGGCTACTGGGCTGTACAAAAAATATGGTCTCGACGTCGAGATCCGCTCCGGCGGACCGCAGGTCAACGGCATGCAGTTGCTGTTGTCCAAGCGGGCCGATGTGATCATCGGTTACGATCTGCAGCTGCTGGAAGGCATTCAGCGCGGCTTCCAGGCGAAAGCCATTGCCGCGCCCTTTCAGTACGATCCCCAGGGGCTGCTGACCCACGCCGATGTAAGCTCCCTGCAGGGGCTGAAAGACAAAACCATTCTGGTCTCCAGCTCCGGTCAGGCGACATGGTGGCCGTGGCTGAAGGCGCAATACCAGCTGAGCGACGCTCAGGTTCGCCCCTATACCTTCAATATTCAACCCTTTGTCGTCGACGACGCTGTCGCCCAGCAGGCCTATGTCAGCTCCGAGGTGTTCCAGGTGCAGAAGGCCGGGGTGAAGGCGAACTTCTTCCTCTTTTCTGAGCATGGTTACCCTCCCTATGGCGGTATTCTCATCGCCCGCCCGGACACCATCGCTGAGCGTAAAGCGGCGATGGCGAAGTTTGTCCGCGCCTCAATGGAGGGTTGGGTGAGCTATCTCAAGGATCCGGCGCCGGGAAATGCGCTGATTAAGCAGGACAACCCGAAAATGACCGACGATCTGCTCGCCTGGGGCGTGACCCAGATCCGTGAGCATCACCTGATCGACGGCGGGGATGCCGCCAGCCAGGGCTGGGGGACGATGACCGACGCCCGCTGGCAGAAGACGCGCGACTTTATGGTCAGCGCCGGTCTGCTGGCGGCGGCCACCGACTGGAAACAGGCCTATACCACCGACTTTGTCCAGACCATGCAGGTTAAACCCTGAGGAGCGACGCCATGTCATTCATCATTAAAAATGCCCATGCCATCCTCAGCGGTCTGTCCGGAGAGGCGGCGCGGCTGGCCGGGCCGGATATTCGCATCCGCGACGGCAAGATTGCGGCCATCGGCAGCCTGACGCCGCTGCCGGAAGAGCGACTGATCGACGCCCGCGACTGCGTGATCTATCCGGCATGGGTGAATACGCACCATCATCTTTTTCAGTCGCTGCTGAAGGGCGAGCCGCAGGGGCTGAACCAGAGCCTGACGGCCTGGCTGAGCGCCACGCCGTACCGCTTTCGCGCGGCTTTCGATGAACATACCTTTCGTCTGGCGGTGCGCATTGGTCTGGTGGAGCTCCTGCGCTCGGGCTGCGCCAGCGTGGCGGATCACAACTACCTGTACTGGCCGGATATGCCTTTCGATACGTCGGAGATTCTCTTCAGCGAAGGGGAAGCGCTGGGGATGCGCATCGTTCTGTGCCGGGGTGGGGCGACCCAGGGCCGGGCGGTGGAGCAGGATCTGCCGGTGGCGCTGCGTCCGGAAACCTTCGACGGCTATATGGCGGATATCGAACGGCTGGTCAGCCGCTATCACGACCCGCGGCCCGACTCGCTGCGCCGGGTGGTGATGGCGCCCACTACCATCCTGCACTCCGCGCCGGGCGCCCAGCTGCGGGAGATGGCGAAGCTGGCCCGCCAGCTGGGGATCCGGCTGCACAGCCATTTATCGGAAACCGTCGATTATCTTGACGCCGCGCGGCAGAAATTCGCCATGACGCCGGTGCAGTTCTGCGCGGAGCACGACTGGCTGGGAAATGACGTGTGGTTTGCCCATCTGGTGAAGCTTCTGCCGGAGGAGATTGCCCTGCTGGGCCGCACCGGTACCGGCATTGCTCATTGTCCGCAAAGCAATGGCCGGCTGGGCAGCGGCATCGCCGATCTGCTGGCGCTGGAGCAGGCCGGGGTCCCGGTCTCGCTGGGGGTGGACGGCGCTGCCTCCAATGAAGCGGCGGATATGCAAAGCGAAGCCCATGCCGCATGGCTGCTACAGCGCGCGCGCAAAGGGATGCTGGCGCAGCCGCGCTACGCCGGAGGCACCTTCGAGGGCGGAGCCGATGCGGCCACGGTGGAGGATGTGGTGCGCTGGGGCAGCGCCGGCGGGGCGCAGATCCTTGGCTTAGCGCAGAGCGGCACCCTGCAGGTCGGGATGCAGGCGGACCTCGCCATTTACCGGCTGGACGATCCGCGCTACTTCGGCCTGCATGATATGGCGATTGGCCCGGTGGCCTGCGGCGGCCGCGCCGCGCTGAAGGCGCTGCTGCTGAATGGCCGGCCCATCGTGGAAGATGACGCCATTCCCGGTCTCGACCTTGACGCGATGCGCCACGACGCGCTGGCGGCAGTCCGTACCCTCCAACAGCGCGCCGCTGTTTAACTGATAACAGGATAATGACGATGAACGCAACCACCCAAAATCAACGCTATGCCTTACAGGAACTGGAAAAAGAGGCGCTGATGGGCGCCCAGGGCGAAGAGACCTTCGCCCGCGAAGTGCGCTGTATCGACCTGTCTAACTTTGCAGAAAGAAAAAATGACATTGCCGAACAACTGTGGGAGGCGGCGGTGGAGATCGGTTTCTTCCAGGTCAGCCACCACGGTATTCCGCTGGCGGCGATCCGCCAGGCGTTCAGCACGACCGAGGCGTTTTTCGACCTGCCCGACGAGGTGAAGCGCCAGTATCCGCTGGCCGGCAACGCCGGCTGGGAGAGCAAGGCGCAGGTCCGGCCATCGACCCGCACGCCGGATCAAAAAGAGTCATATCAGATAACCCGTCCGCTGATGGACGGGCGCTGGCCCAGCGATCGGGAGCTGCCAGGCTTCCGACAGACGATGCTCGGATTTGAATCGCAGTGCTGGCAGCTGGGGATGAAGATCCTCTCCTGCTTTGCTTTAAAGCTCGGTTTTCCGGAATCGTTTTTTACCACCGCGCACGATCCGCAGCGTGACACCTATCAGAGCACCTTGCGCATGCTGCACTACTATGCAACCGAGCAGTCGCAGCAGGGGATGTGGCGGGCCGGTGCGCATACCGATTTTGACTGCCTGACGCTGCTGTTCCAGCGCCCCGGTCAGGGCGGCCTGCAGGTCTGCCCTGGCAAGGACCGCGAAAGCCAGCAGTGGACCAGCATTGAGCCAAGGGAAGAGGTCATCACCTGCAATATCGGCGATATGCTGATGCGCTGGAGCGACGACCAGCTGCCGTCTAACTTCCACCGGGTGAGAAACCCGCAGCCCCACGAATATCAGGGGCCGCGCTACAGCCTGGCGTTTTTCTGCCAGGCCAATAAAGATATCGAGATCCTTGGGCCGCAGAGGAAGTACCCGCCCATCAGCGCCGAGGATTATCTGCAGCAGCGGATCCAGGCCAATTTCGCCAAAGGGTAGGATGTACTCTTGAGTGGTTTTCCTGTCGCCGGCTTTCGCTGGCCCGGCGGCAGGATATCCGGCGCTGGGCTTTTCAGGAGGTCGGTATTGTCGATGCGGGCGACAAGGGTATCTCTGCCGCAGCCATAAAATCGATAAAACAGCGTATTCGCGGCGACAGGTAGCGGCTGGCAGGCCACAGGACGGAGAAATGCCCATCCTTGACGCAACAGCCGGGCAACACCTCCTGCAGGTGTCCCTCATTGATGGCCTCACGCACAACAAAATCAGGGACATAGGCGATACCCATCCCCGCCGCGCTTAAGCGAATGGCTGCCTCAATGTTATTGACCCTCATCACGGAAGCGGCCCTGAAATCCCCCGTCAGCCGCATATCGCGCAGTTCCCAGGGCTGGATCAGCCCCGTCGAAGGGAAGCGAAAAAAAATGCACTTGTGCGCCGCCAATTCCGCTGGCGAGCCGGGAACGCCGTATTCCGCCAGATATGCCGGGCTGGCGCAGAGCACAAAACGAAAACCCCCCAGCTTTCTGGCGATCAAGCGGGAGTCCGCTAGTTCACCGCTGCGGATAGCGATATCAAATCCCTCATCGATCAGATTGACCAGCCGGTCACTAAAATCGAGATCCAGTTCAACCTGCGGATAAAGACGGCTAAAGGCGGTGAGGGCAGGGAGCAGCAGGCGGTAGCCGATGACAGGCAGTGAAATTCTCAATTTGCCGGAGGGCTGTGAGAGACTGCTCGTCAGCTCAGACTCGGCCTCCTGGATCTGCTCCAGGATACTCTGGCAGCGGGTCAGAAACGCTGCTCCCTCCGCCGTCAGGCTGACGTTTCTGGTGCTGCGGTTAAACAGCCGGACCCCCAGCTTATGCTCAAGCCGGGCGACATTCTTACCCACCGCCGAGGCTGAAATGCCCAGCAGCCTGGCGGCCTGAACAAAGCTTAGCGTTTCGGCGGTGCGGACAAAGGACGTTAGCGAGGTGAGGCTGTCCATCGATTATACACCTTATGTCTCTTAAGAAGATATTTTCAGTCTATTTATCGGCATTAACATCCGCAATAGGATGGCGGCAGTTTATTCATTCCTTCCTTGCCGACAGATGAGGGCCGCCTGATGTTACTCACCGCCAGAACACATTCCCGATCCGCCAGCGCCCTGGCCGCGCTTTCTGTCTTTATGGCGGCCATGCTGCTGCCGTTAAGTTTTACCGGCGGCGTCATGACCACCCCGGCGATACAGCAGTCGCTGGGCGGCTCTCCCGCTGCGCTGTCGTGGCTGACCAATGGCTTTATGCTGACCTTCGGCAGCTTTTTGCTGGCCGCAGGCGTGACCGCGGATGCCATTGACAGAAAACGCATCTTTCTCGCTGGCGCCGCGCTGTTTTGCCTGAGCAGTCTGCTGTTTTGCCTGACGCACGATCTCTTCCTGTCAGGCGTGCTGAGGGCTCTGCAAGGTCTGGCCGCGGCGATGATTTTAGCCAGCGGCAGTGCGGCGCTGGCCCAGCTGTATGACGGCGCTCAGCGGACGCGGGCATTCAGCATCCTGGGCACGGTGTTCGGCGCCGGCCTGGCGTTCGGTCCGCTGCTGATCGGCTTCATGACCGACGCGGTGGGCTGGCGCGGCGTATACGCCCTGTTTGCGCTGCTCTCGGCGATGGTTCTGTTTCTCGGTCTGGCCTGTCTGCCCGCGGCAAAAAAAAGCGAGCCGCGGACACCCGACAATCTCGGCTTAACCCTGTTTACGCTGGCCCTGATGCTGTTCACTGCATCGCTGATGGTCATTCCGGCCCGCGGTTTTTTATCGCTGACCACGCTGGCCTTGTTCATCGTATCGGGGGGACTGTTCGTCGCGTTTGCCGTGCGCTGCCGAAGAGTGAATAACCCGGTGCTGGAACTCTCCCTGCTGCGCCATCCGCGTTTTGTCGGCGTACTGTTGCTGCCTGTCGCCACCTGCTGTTGCTACGTTGTCCTGCTGATTATCGTTCCACTGCATTTTATGGGCGGAGAGGGGATGAGTGAGTCGCAGAGCGCGCTGTATCTGATGGCGCTGACCGCGCCGATGCTGATTTTCCCATCCCTTGCGGCCCTGCTCACCCGCTGGTTTTCACCGGGGCAGGTGGCCACGGGGGGGCTGATGATTGCCTCCGTCGGGTTGCTGTTGCTGGGTGATGCTTTTCACAGCCACCACCTCCCGCAGCTGGTGCTGGCGCTGATCCTGTGCGGGGCGGGGGCGGCGCTTCCCTGGGGATTGATGGATGGCCTGGCGATATCCGCAGTGCCGGTCGCCAAAGCCGGTATGGCGGCAGGCCTGTTCAACACCGTTCGCGTTGCCGGCGAGGGGATCGCCCTGGCGGTCGTCACCGCGGTATTAACGGCAAGCAATAACCTGACTCTGCAGAGTCGCGTTCACGGGTATGCGCCCGAGGTGATTCGCCGCGCCGCAGGCTGGCTGGGGGCCGGTAATATGCCGCAGGCGGCAGCGCTTTTGCCTGACTTTTCCCTTCGGGCGCTGCGCGAGAGCTATGACACGGCTTATACGGTACTGTTTAGCGGGCTGGCGGTCGTCACCCTGCTGTGCGCCCTGATGGTCTGGCGAACGCTATGCCGCAAGGGGGGCGCTATCCAGACCCGCAACAGCGGATCCTGAACCCCCATGACGGTGCATTGGCGTCACGCTCCCGATAATCGTCTTTTCCGGTCTGCTCAGCGAACCGGGACTGTCATTGTTTCTCTGGCGGAACTATGCTGATTAGGGCGGCCACATGCGCCGCTCCGGCAGCGGAAACAGTGACTCACAGGTGGCGGTATGGCGAGCGATCCGGAACTGATTTACATCGAGATCCTTGAAACGATGCTGATGGCCACCCTGGATCCTGATTTGTGGAAATCGGCGCTGCAGAAACTGGCGTTCCTCACCGGCCATCAGTACGCGGCATTTCTGTTCTACGATAAAGGCAATGCGCACCTGTTGACCGATTCACTCCTGCTGGAGGAGAAGGTTTTCACCGCCTATCGCGACGTGTTTCTGGCCATCGATCCCGCCGAAAAAATACTGACCGCGTTACCGGTCGGGCAGATGTACCGGGACCGCGAGTATTTAGGCGATAAGTTTATTGCCGGCAGCGTCTATTACAATGAGTTTCATCACCCCAACGATCTGAATAATCTTACCAGCGTCAAGCTGTGCACCCTCAATGGCTATGCCACCTATCTGTCACTGATGACGGCCAATACGGCGGCTTACCCGCAGCTGGCGCAGTTTGAACTGTTCAGGCGCCTGATCCCGGCGCTAAAAACCGCCTGCCAGCTACACGCCCGGTTTGAACAGCTGCGGGACACCATAAAATACCAGAGCGCGGTAATGGACAATGGGATCTACCCGGTATGGCTGGTGGATCATGGCGGTAACATTCTCTACGCCAGCGCGCATGCCGAACGCTACCTGCGCGCCAACGCCCGCCTCTCCTGGTACAGCGGGGGCGATACGCTGTGCCTTAATACCGACAGCAAAAAACTGAAACGGGCTATCGAGCAGGCCACCCGAACGGCAGAGCCGCCAAGGGCAGGGCTGTGCTATACCGCCGGGCGCCAGCTGAAACCGATCCTCGTGATCCCGGCGGCCCGCCTTGCCGGGGTGGCCTGCGTGATTATTCCTGAGCCGTTTCTCACCGGTAGCGCCGTGATGGAGCTGTTTAACGTCAAGCCTGCCGAGAACGCAGTGGCGGAGCTGCTGGTGCGGGGCATGACGCCGGATGAGTGCGCCTTACATCTGGGCGTATCAATCGCCACCATCAGAACCCACCTCAGCGCCCTGTACCGGAAAACCCACACCCGTAATCAGGCAGAACTGTTGCTGATCATCCGCGCGATCCACGGCTGACAGCTTGCTCAGGAATGATGGTCGCGCAGGAAAACGGTCAGCACCTCTTTCGGCGGCACGCCGCCGCATTCGCCAATCATCCAGCCCACCGCGCCGCGGTGATAGGCGCCGTGAAAGAGCATGTGGTTGAGCATCTCCATCGCGGTCATATTGCCGTCGCCGCCGTCGACAAATTTGAAGGCGATACGTTCGTGGAAATCGGCGGGCGTCATGGCGCTGACGTACTGAATGTATTCGTCCGTACAGGCGGTCATGGCCGTTTCCAGCTCATCAATGGTTGGCGTCTCGGGGGTATTCAGCGCGGTGTAACCGTGCGTCTTGCCGCGCAGATTCGCCCGGAAAATCATGTCAACGACATGGATATGGTTCATCAGTCTGAGGGTCAGGTGACGCTTTTCGCCATGTACTGTACCGTCTATCGCGCGGATCGCCTGCAAGGTGGCAAGGTCAATCCAGCGCTTGTATTTCAACAGCGTCACTACGGTGTCTTTGTCCATTGTCGGTCCCGGGTTGGTTGAGCCACTATCTTAGCGATGATGCCAGCGAGTTGTCACTCTCCCGCGCCAGGCACAAAAAAGCCTCGCCGGGGCGAGGCTTTTTAATCAGCAGGTGATTTAGTCAAACACACCGTTAATCACGGCGGTAACGATGGCGGTGCTCAGGGCGACCAGCACCAGGTCATCGCCGACCGCGCGCCATTCATAGCCCGGATAATAGGGCAGGTCGTTAATCATAGAAGCTGGCAGGGTCTTTTTCGCGATACCCGGAGGTAACGGTTTGCCGCGGGCGACATTTTTGGCGATACCCGGAGGCAGCGCCTGATAGCCGACCAGACCGTAGTTCACCGCAAGGGAGCGCGCCCGTGAGAAGCTAATATCGCTGTCGACGTGGTCGGGCTTGCCGTAGTTTTTGCGGTTGCCATGATCGTCATTGGACTGACCTTTATTTTGTCCTTTATTGCCATGGTCGCCGCTGTTACCGCTGTTACCATGATTGCCGCTATTGCCATGGTTACCACTGTTCCCGTGATTACCACCGCCGCCATTGCCATTGCCGTTACCCGGGTTGGCATAGGCCGGAGCCGCCATGACGGCGAGAGAAATAACCGCCGCCAGTGCTGTTTTAATAGTGCGACGCTTAAGCATGATCTTGATTCCTTAATGTGGAGTACACGCTTAAAAAATAAGATAAAGCTATGCCCCAGGCAATCTCATATAGTCTTATTTTTTGCCGGGTTTTCACGGGAAGGTCACAAAGGGATAGCGGGGCGCGGACGAGCAGTTCCATTGCTGCGTTTTGACAGACGGGCGACCGCGCCCCGCTAAATGTGTCGCCGGCAGGATCGCTCCCGGGCGTGTCGCAAAAAAATGCCCGAAGCCATCGGGCACAAATGAATAAAAATATTACGCTTCATTCATAACGCGTCTCACAAGACGGAGCGGATAGTAAATCCTGGCGCCGCTGCGCACAATCGGCCGCTTGTTTAGAAATAAATAACCACGCCGACCGCGCTCAGGACGCGATCCAATGGCAGGCGACCCGATGGCCAGGGGCCACCTCGCGCAGCGCCGGCGCTTCTCTGCGGCACCGCTCGCCGACCTGCGGGCAACGGGATGAAAAACGGCAGCCGGCGGGAGGATTGACCGGATCCGGGATCTCGCCTTGCACCAGCGTCTGCGGTTCGCTGTGCGGGTCGAGGGTCGGCACCGCGGCCAGAAGCGCTCGGGTGTAGGGGTGGAGGGGGCGGCTGAACAGCGCATCGCGGCTGGCGCTTTCCACCAGTTGCCCGAGATACATCACCGCCACATCGTCACATAGATGCTCCACCACCCCGAGGTCGTGGGAGATAAACAGAAACGTGACGCCGCGGTCGTCGCGCAGGTCGGAAAACAAATTGATGATCTGCGCCTGAATGGACACATCGAGGGCCGAGATGGGCTCATCGGCGACGATAAAATCCGGGTTGAGGATCAGCGCCCGGGCAATACCGATCCGCTGGCGCTGGCCGCCGGAAAACTGATGCGGGAAGCGGGCGTAGTGTTCCGGCGCCAGGCCGCAGATCTTCATCACGTCGATCACCCGGTCATACAGCTCATCGCGGGCGCAAAGCTTGTGCTGCAGCATAGCTTCGCCTATCGCCTCGCCAATGCGCAGCCGCGGGTTCAGCGAGCTGTAGGGATCCTGAAATACCAGCTGCATCCTCGGCCGAATAGCGCGCAGGGCAGGCGCGGTCAGGTCGGCCAGCTCCTGACCGTGAAATTTCACGCTGCCGGCGCTCTTCTCGTACAGGCCAAGCAGGGTTCGGCCGACGGTGGTTTTCCCGCTGCCGGACTCGCCCACCAGGCCAAAAATGGTGCCCGGACGGATGTTAAAGCTGACGCCGTCCACCGCGCGAAGCTCGCCGGTCTGTTGGCCAAACAGGCCGTCGCGCAGCGGAAAATATTTTTTCAATCCATCCACTTCAATAACATAGCGTTCGCTCATGCTGTCGCCTCCGCAAATTCACTGTAAAAGCAGGCGGCCCGCTGGCGCTCGCCGAGCAGCGGCGGAATCGCCTCCCGGCAGCGCGGTGTCGCCCGCTCGCAGCGCCCGGCAAAGGCGCAGCCCGTCGGCAGGGCGGCCAGGTCCGGCACCTGGCCGGGAATCGAGTACAGCCGCCGACGCCGCTCGCCCGGCACCGGGCGGGAGGCGATGAGCCCACGCGTGTAAGGGTGCTGCGGATGGCGTAATACCTCCGCGGTGGCGCCCTGTTCCACAATCCGTCCGGCATACATCACCACTACCTGCTCGGCCATCTGCGCGATCACCCCCAGGTCGTGGGTAATCAGCATCATCGCCATCTGGCTGGCCCGCGCCCGGTCCCGCAGCAGGCGCAGGATCTGCGCCTGCACGGTGACGTCAAGCGCGGTGGTGGGTTCGTCGGCAATCAGCAGTTTGGGCTGACAGCTCAGCGCCATGGCGATCATCACCCGCTGCAGCATGCCGCCGGAAAGCTGGTGGGGATAGCTGACCATCAGGCTGTCGCCGCGCGCCAGGCCGACCTCGCTGAGCAGCCGGGTAGCCTGCTGCCAGGCGGCTTTCGGCGAGGCGCCGAGGTGGCGGATCGCTGGTTCGCACAGCTGCTCTCCGATGGTCAACACCGGGTTCAGGGCCGACATCGGTTCCTGAAAGATCATTGCCAGCTGGTGGCCGCGCAGGTCGGCCATCTGTCTGGCTTTTACCCGCAGCAGATCGCGGTCCGCGAAACGGATCTCGCCGCCGTCGATGCGCGCGGCCTGCGGCGGCAGGAGGCCCATCAGCGCCATCGCGGTGACGCTTTTGCCGCAGCCGGACTCGCCCACCACGCCAACGGTTTGCCCGGCCTGAATCGTGAAAGAGACGTCCTGCACCGCGCGCACGCGATGGCGTTCGCCAGCGAAAGAGACGGAGAGATGATTAAAGGAGACTAACGGTATGCTCATTTCAGCCTCGGTTTCATATTGGGATCCATGGCGTCGCGCAGGCCATCGCCCAGCACGTTAATGGCGATCACGGTAATAAAGATGGCGATCCCTGGCGGCATCCACAGCCAGGGACGGCGCTGGAAATCGATCAGGCTATTGGCGGCGTCCATCATATTGCCCCACGACGGCGTCGGCGGCACCACGCCGAGGCCGAGATAGCTCAGCGCGGATTCGCTGAGAATGGCGTTGGCGACAGCCATGGTCGCCATCACCATCAGAATCGGAATGGTATTCGGCAGCAGGTGGCCAAACAGCCGGCGACGCGCCGACAGGCCCAGCACCTGGGTGGCCAGCATAAAATCGCGTTCGCGCAGGGAGAGACATTGTCCGCGCACCAGCCGCGCCAGTCGGGGCCACTCCAGCAGGCTGAGCATCACCACCACCATATAGATGCGCGAGTCCGGAGAAAAATCGAGCTCGGAAAGCATCGCCCCGGCGACGATCAACAGCGGCAATCCGGGGATGGTCATCACCAGGTCGGCCACGCGCATGATCACTCTGTCGGTTAACCCGCCGACATACCCCGAGAGAGCGCCGAGCAGATAGCCCAGGAACACCGACATCACCATGGTCAGCAGACCGATAATCAGCGAGATGCGCCCGGCCAGCAGCAGGCGGGTGTAAACATCACGGCCGAGGAAATCGGTCCCCAGCCAGTGTTCGGCACCGGGCGGGTGGTTGATGCTCAGGGCGTCGGTGGCATCCTCTTTCCACGGCGACCAGACGGGCCCCAGCGCGCACCACACCGCCATGACCGCCAGCAGGAACAGGCAGAACATGGCCAGCCGGTTACGGCGCAGCTGTCGCCACCCCTGGCGCCAGGGAGAGGGGGTAATGTGCGCCAGCGCCGGGATAGCCGCCTGCCGCTGGCGACGACGGGTAGCAAAGTAAGACAGAATCATCATGACCTCACCCGAATACGCGGATCGGCCCAGGCGTACAGCACGTCGGCGAGCAAATTACCGACGATCGTCAGCACCGCCAGAAACAGGGTGAACCCCATCAGCACCGGATAGTCGCGGGCGGCCAGCGAGTCGATATGGATGTGGCCCGCCCCCGGCCAGTTGAATACCTTTTCGGTAATGATCGCCCCGGAGAACAGCCCCGGCAGCTCGAAGCCCAGCAGGGTGATGATCGGCAGCAGGGCGTTGCGCAGCGCATGTTTGAGGATCACCGTGCGCTCCTGCAACCCCTTGGCGCGGGCGGTACGGATAAAATCCATTTTCACCACGTCGAGCATACTGGCGCGCACATAGCGCGTCAGGCTGCCCGCCTGCAGCATCACCAGCGCCAGCACCGGCAGCGCCAGGTGGGCCGCCACCTGCAGCACATACTGCCAGCCGCTCTCGTCGCTGCCGGTATTGGTCATCCCGCCTACCGGCAGCCAGTGGAGATCGACGGCAAACCATTTAATCAGCAGCAGGCAGAGGAAAAAGGTGGGGAACGACATGGCGGCAAACACCGCGACGCTCACCAGATGATCAAACCAGGAGCCGGGTCGCAGGGCTGACACCACGCCGACCGCCAGGCCAATGCCCCAGTAAAAGACCAGCGCGACGCTGGCCAGCAGAAAAGAGTTCCAGATGTACTGGTTGAGCAGCTGGCTGACCGGGATCTGATACTGCAGCGAAAAGCCTAAATCGCCGCGCAGCAGCTGTCCCAGCCAGTGGAGATAGCGGGTGAACAGCGGCTGGTCGAGGCCATAGATCGCCTTCAGCTCCGCGGCGCGGGCGGCGGTCAGGGTGATATTGCCATCGATAAAGTCGCCGGGGGTTTTGGCAAACAGCATAAAAATAATGAACGAGGCCAGCAGCAGCATCGGCAGCGTTTGCAGCAGGCGCCTCAGGATGAAATTTTTCATGACGATCTCGCATCAGCCGCCGGTTAACCCGGCGGCCAGGGGATTTACTTGACGATTTTCACATCCGGCAGGCTGCCGGTCAGGCCGTTGAAGATATCCGGTTTAAAGCCGGTGACGCGGGCGCTGCTGGCGGAAAGAATATTGCGATAGCCGAGCAGGATCACCGGTGGATCGTCGGCCAGCACTTTGTACAGCTGGTGATAGATCGGCTTGCGCTGTTCGATGTCGAGCACCGCGTTGCCGGCGTTTATCAGCTTATCGACCTCCGCGTTGTGGTAGCCGGACGCTTTCGCTTCGCTGCTGTAGAAATCCCATACCCCATCGTGCGGGTCGTTGAGGGTGCTGGTGCTGAACGAGGCCAGATCGTAATTTCCGGCTTTGCGCTGCGCCATCAGGGCGTTGAAATCCACCACCTGCGGCTTAAGCAGCACGCCGATCTGCCGCCAGTTCTCTTTGGCGATGGGGATCAACGCATCGTTGAGCACCTTCTTGCTCACCAGCAGGGTCAGCTCCAGACGCTGGCCCTCTTTGACGCGGATACCGTCGGCGCCAGCTTTCCAGCCGGCCTCATCCAGCAGCTTTTTCGCCTGCGCCGGATCGTAAGGGTAAGGATTGACGCCTTCTGCGTTAAAGGCCCAGGAGATAGGGGCGATCGGCTCGATGGCGACTTTGCCGTATCCCTGATAGACCACGTCGATCAGCTTTTGCCGGTCCAGGCCGTAAATCAGCGCCTGGCGCACCCGCTTATCCTGCAGCGCCGGGCGATGAACGTTGAATTCCACCTGGCTGTAGTCGCTGGAGCCGTAAAGGTTAATGTTGGCGAAGCCGAGCATCTTCAGCTGTTCGATATCGTCAGGACGAGAGGTAAAGGCGTCGTAGTCGGTCTCCCCGGTCTGGAACAGCTGGAAGTTGGTCGACGGATTGGTTACGCGATAGATAAAGCGCGGCGTTGGCGGCGTCCCACGGTAAAAGTGGCTATTGGCATGGAAGCGAATTTCCTGACCGGGAATATAGGTATCGTACACGTAAGGGCCGTTGCCCAGCGGCTTGCCGTGCAGTGAGCGCAGATAGTCGAGATTTCCCCGCTGATATCCTTTGCCGTACCAGGCTTTCGACAACACCGGCCCGCCAATTTTGGCCAGCGTGGTGGCGCCTGGCTGGGTGGTGGTTACCTGCAGGGTGAGCGGGTCGATGACCTTCAGGCCGCTGACGCGGTCAGCCTTGCCGGCTTTGTATTCTGCGCCGCCGGCGATATTGGCCAGAGTGATGTCGGTATCGCCATCATATTTGGGGTCGAGCAGGACCGTCAGGGTAAAGGCGACATCTTCCGCCGTCAGCGGTGAACCGTCGCTGAAGGTCAGGCCAGGGCGCAATTTGATGGTATAGACTTTATTGTCCGGGCTGACCGTCCAGCTCTCCGCCAGCCCCGGGACCAGCTTGCCCTGGCTGTCCCAGTCGATTAGGCGTGAAAAAATGACGTTAGTGACGTTCTCATCCCAGCCGTTGACGAAAAAGTAGGGGTTGAAGATCCCCTGCGGCTCGGAGATCCCGGCCACTACCGTGTCCTTGCGCAGCTTAGCGCTGGCCGGGATCTGACTGGCGTCGGCGGCCGGGGTGATACCTTCTTTCAGGAGACCCTCAGCAAAGATGGCAGAAGAAAATGCTACCACGCCGCCGAGCAGGGCCACTTTTAGCGCCAGGGCAAAGCGGGTTTTTCTGGTTTTTAATCCTTGTTGTAATCTGGACAAAAGTGCTACCTCATCAAGTGATTGCGTGGTGATTTACAATTCATGACGAAAGATAAGAGGCGCACTTCGCCCTGTCTAACACTGAAACGCTA
The DNA here is from genome assembly GCF_040061975.1 of Klebsiella sp. GG_Kp146. Classification (NCBI taxonomy): domain Bacteria; kingdom Pseudomonadati; phylum Pseudomonadota; class Gammaproteobacteria; order Enterobacterales; family Enterobacteriaceae; genus Klebsiella; species Klebsiella sp. GG_Kp146. The sequence goes on along the minus strand of NZ_JBEAHA010000007.1, from coordinate 55,806 downwards.
TGATTTATAACCAATTATCCTTAGCAAAGGATCGGCAATATAATCCCATTCTATGGCTATGAAGCAGTGGTTTCCGCTGTGCGATGAGGGAGGCAACATGCTGTCCGCGACCCAGCCTTTCCATCGCGAGGTTCTGAACAGGCGTCACACCTGCGCGGTATTCGCCGGCTGGGCGAGAACGATGAAAGTGAACCCGTACCGACCGCCGTGTACGGCGTAAGGCACCGTGACGGTCGGTTCCGGGCAGACGTTAACGCTCCTTCGCCGCAGGGGGAAGCAGTGAGGGGGCGGTTGCGGCTAGCGGCTGCCAGAGCCGCTCGGGGTCGCGAAACCCCTCTTCGATGAGGGCATAAAAGCGGCTGGCGTGGAGACCGTCGACGAAGGCATGGTTAAATCGCCCGGCCACCGGGATCACGCCGTTCTGCAGTTTCCCCCAGGTGAGCGCCGGAACCGCGGCGCCCACCGCGTATTCCGCATGGGTCATCGAGGTGAAGTGGAGCCACGGCAGACAGCTGGCGCAGATAAAATGTTCGCCATCGACGATGAGCGGCGCAGGCGATGTCTCTCTTGCCGCGACGATCTTTGGCGTTGCCGCGGCGCTGAAGGTGGTGAACTCGGGAGCGTTGTCGCACCATACCTGGCGGAAGCCCTCCTCGACGGTCATCACCGGCGTCATGACCGCCAGACTGTCATATTCAATCACCTCGCCATTGCGCATGCGCTGTCGGAGCTGCGGTACCCCGTTGGCCGCGCGCAGCAGGGCATAGAGCGTGAGCTGAAAAAACGAGACCCGACGGTCCTTCGCACATTCGTACAGGCGCTGCGCCTCTATCGGAACGCAGAGATTAAAGCTGGGGTTGGCAAATTGTCGGTAAAAGGTGAAATGGTCCCGGCGGGGCCAGGCCGCGGTGTCGATGATCCGGTAATGTGCCATGGATGCCTCCTTATGGCTGGCGGTCTGCTGACTATGCGACGATTTCAATCAGGTTGCCATCGGGATCGGCGATCACCGCCTCATAATAGCCGTCGCCGGTGGTGCGCGGCGGTGAAACCAGTATTCCCGCCGCGCCGGCGCGCTGGGCAAGGGCATCGACCTGTTCTGCGCCGCCCACCGAGAGGGCCAGGTGCGCCCAGCCGGTATGGTTATTATCGGCGCTGGCCTGCTGCAGGCCAGGCTTGGTCATCAGCTCGATCACCACCTCGTCGTCGATGGTGACAAAATAGGAGGCAAAGCCGGGATTGGTCTGGCTGAGGTATTTTTCATTGATGCTGGCGGCAAAGAACTCGACCCAGAAGCGGGCCTGAGCCTCAAGCCGTTGGGTCCACAGGGCGAAATGGGCAATTTTCATGGTAAACCTCCGGGCAGGAACATTGACAATCACGGCAGGGCAGACGATCATGCTTGCTGTTGCTCGTTTATGATGATTTAAGGAGTTTCTTTGCTCGATTATGCTGCTTTTCCTCAACAGCGACAAGCGCTGATTTGCCAGATCCTGCAGGAAAACGGCAGGGTGGTGTGTGCGGAGCTGGCGGCGCGTCTTCAGGTGTCTGAGCACACCATCCGCCGCGATCTGCATGAGCTTAGCCGCGAAGGCGTCTGTAAAAAAGTCTACGGCGGGGCGGTGTTGAGCCTGCCGGAAGCGGGAGATTACAGTGAACGGAAAGATAAAAACCGAGCAACAAAACTCAGGATCGCGCAGCAGTGCGCCCGGCTGGTGAAACCCGGCGGCATCCTTTTCATTGATACCGGCACCACCAATCTGGCGATGGCCGAGGCGCTGCCCGCCGAGCTGGCGCTGACGGTAGTAACGAACTCTCCGGAGATCGCCGCGGTACTGGTGAAAAAGCCGCTCTACGAGGTGGTGATGCTCGGCGGCCAGGTGCAGCGGGCGAGCGGGGGCTGCGTTGGGGCCGCGGCGGTGGCTCAGGTGCAGGGGATGTTATTCGACCAGGGGTTTATCGGCGGCTGCGCCATGGCGCCAGAGTCGGGCCTGACCGGCTTTGACTATGCCGACTGCGAGTTTAAGAAAGCGGTGATTAAGCAGTGCAGCGAAATTATCATCGGCCTGACCTCGGATAAAATTCCGGCGGTGGCGCGATTCGTGGTGGCCGCGAGCAGCGATATCGATGTGCTGGTGGTGGAGGAGAACATCAGTCGTGAATATCGCGTTGCCTTTCAGCAACACGATATTCGCATCCATACCGTGTAGCCGCTAGCGGGTGAGGGAGGTGGCGATAAGCCGCAGTCCCAGCGCCCCCAGCACCGTCGCGGTGGCGATATCGATTCGCCGCTTCAGGCGCAGGTAGACCCGACGCGGACGATCAGCGGAGAGCACCAGCGCCACCAGCGAATACCAACTGACGTCAATCAGGAAACTCATCAGCGGCACGATGTAATAGAAGGCGGTGGGGATCTGCGCCGGCAGCACGGCGGTAAAAATCGAGGCAAACACCAGCGCGGTTTTGGGATTACTCAACTGAGTATACAGCCCGTCGCGGAAAGTCTTCAGCAACGAACGGTTGCCGGCCATGCCGCTGGCGGAAAAATCCATCGTCTGCGCCGAACCGCGGAAAATCTTATAGCCCAACCATAGCAGGTAGAGCCCGCCCGCTACTTTCAAGCCAATAAACAGCTCCGGCACCGCGGTGAGCACCTTCTGCAGGCCCAGCATCGCCATAATAGAAAAAATGGCGGCGCCGGCGCCGGTACCCAGGGCGGTCACCAGACCGTGCAGACGCGAGCGGGCGACCGCATTTCGCGCGACAAAAATAAAGCTCGGGCCGGGACTGATCACCCCCATGATCAGCACCGCGGCAAGGGCCATCAGGCTGGATAGGAACATAGCAACTCCTGGTATGTCCGCCGCCGGCAGGCGGTCGGCAACGTGGGGACGGTACGAGCAAACAGAGTAACAAACTGGCTCAGGAAAGCACGTGAAAACCCTGTGGAAAAGGCGAGGCTGAACGGGCAGCCGCGGCGCGCGTTTTCTGCGCAACTGTTTGAATAACGATTCCCATTCCTGTCAGCGATGGTAAACTGAATAACTGTGATCTTTGTCATACCGTAATAACTACAGAGAAGAGACACTGCTATGCAACATATCATTGAGGGCTTCCTCAACTTCCAGAAAGAGATCTTCCCCCAGCGTAAAGAGCTCTTCCGCAGCCTGGCCTCCAGCCAGAATCCCAAAGCGCTTTTCATCTCCTGTTCTGACAGCCGTCTGGTGCCGGAACTGGTTACCCAGCAGGAGCCGGGACAGCTCTTTGTTATTCGTAATGCCGGGAATATCGTGCCGTCTTTCGGGCCGGAGCCGGGCGGTGTATCTGCGACCATTGAGTATGCTGTGGTTGCGCTGGGCGTGACTGATATCGTGATCTGCGGCCACTCTAACTGCGGGGCGATGAAAGCGATCGCCACCTGCCAGTGCCTGGAGCCGATGCCGGCGGTGTCTCACTGGCTGCGCTACGCTGATGCTGCGAAAGCGGTGGTGGAAAAGAAAACCTGGGCCAGCGAAACCGATAAGGTTAACGGCATGGTGCAGGAAAACGTCATCGCTCAGTTGAACAACATCAAAACCCATCCGTCGGTGGCGGTCGGTCTGCGCGACCAGACCCTGCGCCTGCACGGCTGGTTCTATGACATTGAAAGCGGCGAGATTCAGGCGCTGGATAAAAACACCAAATCCTTTGTTTCGCTGTCGGAAAATCCGGACGTCTTTTTCGAATAAAGCCGTTCCCAGGGCATGGAGGCCCTGTTCATCTCTTCTCCTCACCACTACCACTCCACGCAAATTTTGCCGAAATGGGCGCCGCTTTGCAGATAGCGGAAGGCGTCTGGTAAGGCCGCAAAATCAAACACTTTATCGATGACCGGCCGCGACGCCTGCAGGTTCAGCGCGTTGACGTAGTCCTGCTGTTGCCGGCGATGACCCACCACCAGCCCCTGCAGTCGGGCCTGTTTACTCATCAGCAGATGGGTGGGCACATGACCTTCGAAGCCAGTCAGGACGCCGATCAGCGCGATGTGTCCGCCAACACTGACGGCCTCGAACGACTGGCCCAGGGTGCCCGGTCCGCCGAGCTCCAGGATAATATCGGCCCCGCGATGACCGGTGATGTCCTGCACCGTAGCGCCCCATGCCGGGGTGGTGCGGTAATTGATGAGATGGTCAGCCCCCAGGGCGCGCGCGCGGGCGAGCTTTTCATCGGATGAGGAGGTGACGATGACCTGCGCGCCCATGCTTTTCGCCAGCTGCAGGGCGGTTATCGACACGCCGCCGGTGCCGAGCGTCAGCACCGTATCGCCCGCTTTTAGCCGCCCCTCCACCACCAGCGCGCGCCAGGCGGTGAGGCCTGAGGTGGTGATCGTCGCCGCCTCCCTGAAGCTCCATCCGTCAGGCGCATGGGTAAAATGACTGGCCGGTCTGACCACATACTGGCAGGCGAACCCCTCGGCGCCGTCGCCCGGGGTCTGGCTGAAGTCCTTCACCTGCGGGCCCGGACGGCCATCCAGCCACTGCGGGAAAAAGCCAGCGACCACCCGGTCGCCTGGCTGAAACTCGCTGACCCCGGCGCCAACCGCTTCGACCACCCCCGCGCCGTCCGCCATCAGGATCCGCCGATCGGCAGTGGGAATCACCCCCGTCGCTACCAGCAAATCGTGATAGTTCAGGGAGGTGGCGTGGAGCGCTACGCGGATCTCGCCTGCCGCCGGCGCGCCGGGGTCGGCAAGATCGACAAGCTGCAGATTATCCAGCGAACCGGGTTTGTTGACGATCCAGGCTTTCATCATGGGGCTCTCTTTTCCAGGGGATGCGCTAAGTATTGGCCCGTCATCGGCTGAACGCCACAGCGCGCCGGTCAGGAAATCACTGCCCGGAGAAAGAGGCGAAAAAAAAGCGCCGTTTTTGACGGCGCTTTGTTAATCGCGAAAGAGGGAAGAGATTATTTGCTCAGCTCAGCCGTCATATGAACGCGATTATTAAACTGGGCGCTGGTGATTTTATAGGACGCACCCTGCTCAGCGGCCTGGGCGGCGATTTTGGCCTCTGCACGGTCCAGGGTGGAAGCGGTGGCGCTGACGCTCTGGGCGAAGCTGACGGAAGAGAACAGCGACAGTGCAGCAACAGCAACGAAAGTTTTGATGGATTTCATGGTCGTATTCCTTAATCTGGTGTCTGATATAGGGCTTGTCGCCCTGATGTGATAAAGAATACGCGCAACGCCTGGCGGTTAAAATCAAAACAATTTGCGAAACTCATTCAAATAATATGAATGATTTTCGGCCGGTCGCGATGCAGTTCGCCGTTGCCGGGCTGGCCGTAGCCCTGGTCTATAGCAACTCAGATCGGCGCAGAGGCGGCTAAACGTGGCCTCCGCGGTCATAAAATGATGAAAATGGGTATGGCTGACGAGGCGAAAATTAATTTTGATCCGCTCCAGTCCGTTGTAAACCCGCTTGCGATTGACGCCCAGCGTGTCTGCCATCTGATTAATCGACTGTCCGCCGACCACGCCACGGATCATCTGCATCTCCAGATCATTGAGTGGGGCTCGCAGCCGGGAGGAGCGACTCTGACGCTGATGGCGCGGCGCGAAAGGGCGGCTGCGATCTGCCAGACGGAGCAGAAGGCGGCGGATCTCCTGAACGCTTTCCCGCTGGCTGACCCACAGGAGGGTATCCGCGTAAAAGGCGCGTCCGCGTTTGACGTTGTTGGCGGAGGTAAATCCGACCACCAGGCCGGGATAGCGCTGGGCTAATTCAGCAGCGGCCTGATAATCGTGATAGTTTTCCAGCGCTAAAATAATCACATCCAGCCCGGCCGGATCGGGCAGATGGCTGAGCGGCAGTGAATGAATAATGTTCAGACCGGGCAAGGTTTCCTGAATATCTCTGAAACACTGGGCGAGGCCGATATTAAAATAAATATTATTGCTGTGAATTAAAATATTCAAAGAATAAACCCTGTTACAAGCGATCTAAACGGCGCGGGAAGGAGATTAGCTGCGAACCAGAAGTTTATTCATATCAGCAGGCGAGGTGTTTATATAATTCATCATGCCCGGCGGTTTGAAGGAATAAATTTCGGCTACACAAGCAGGATTAATATAATACCCTGCGCACTTAACGCGGATAATTAACACGCTTTCGACCCCCGCCTGGTTTAAGCGAGATTTTAAGGTCTGAATGACCTGCCATAATCGCTGCGCGGACGGACGGAGATTATTTTTCTCCCAGACGTTAATCATTAACTCTTCATCACTGACCAGACGTTCTCTGCCATGCGCCAGCAAATATTCCAGTAAACACGCCATGGTGCTGCGCAGCTGAACTTGCGTTCGCGTCCCACGTAACGCGATAATTTCCCGATGATGCAGGCAGTAGAAAATATTATCCGCTAACTTATAGCCAAGTAGTTTATAGCCTGTAGTCATCCACCACTCCCTGACAAATCCCCGTATTGCCGGTGCAGAGTACCCGCCTGTGGCGGTCTGACCAAGTGAATTTTATGAGCTAGAATAATCAAAACAATTAACCACATTCACATACATAACTAGAATAAAAATCTGATAAAATCGCTCACATCTGTTGGATTATGTGGTATAGGAAAAGTCTTAATCAAGAGGTGTGCGAAGTTAAACGGTTGAAAATATAGGTGGTGGAAACAAAAAATTGCATTTACTTTGATCTAGATCAATTTTATGCCTTTCAGGTGGTAATCACCATTTACATAGCAAAACAAAGATTGAAATAACAACGTTTAAGTGATGATAAGCTGATTCTGAACTTATGGAATTACCCAGGGAACTGTTCATTACTTTTCAGGAGCGTTTTTATGGTCATTGCAACTCGTAAGCCTCTGTGCAACAAACGCTGGGCCGCCAGCCCGGCCTCTCAGGATCTTCAGTTGACCCAGCTGCGTCACCCCTGGGTCGCCACCACAGCCAGCTGCAAAAGTAAAAAAGGCTGGAAGCGCCGCGGTTAACGGCTAATGCACTTCCCCTGACACCACGCCCCGGTCGTGTTAATGCCACGACCGGGGTTTTGCTGCGATCGGTGTTCTGCGCGAAGGTCACACCGGGCGCAGGCAGTAGCCTGAGGCGGTATTCTCCACGCTGGCGAATCCCGGCAGGCCAAGATGCATACCGGCGACGAGCCACCGCTCGCTGGCGGCCTGGCGCAGGAGACTTTCCCGTGTACGCCGGGCCTGGTCAGGATCGACGTCAAAGGCCACCGATGCCTCTGGCCGGGCGCTCTGGATCGAGGGAAAGTGGACGATATCCCCCCAGATCAGCAGCGACGTTCCGCCCGCCTCGAGGCGATATCCGGTATGCCCCGGCGTATGGCCGGGCAGGGGACATGGTCGGATTCCGGCGATCCGCTCTGCTTCATCGATAGCACGAATTTGCGTCGCGCAGATCGCCATTACGCGCCGGACGAGCAGCACGTTGCGTTGTGCACGCTCGCTGGCGTTGTCCAGTGTCGACGGCGCCAGCCAGTAAGCGCTTTCCCGCGAGGGCAGGAACACCGTGGCGTTGGGATAAGCCGGTGTACCGGCGGCGGTCAGCAGGCCGCCGATATGGTCCGGGTGGGCGTGGGTGAGGAGGATGGTGTCAATGTCCTCAGGGCGCACGCCGAGCAGCGCCAGATTGGCGATAAGCGCGCCGCCGACGCCGTTGGCCCCGCCGGTGCCGGTATCCACCAGCACCGTGTGACCGCGTCCGCGGATCAAGTAAGCGCCGATCTCGATGGTTTCCGGCGAGATTAACCCGGCCTGGCGCTGCAGACGCGCCGCCTCTTCAGGGGCGATCCCCGCCAGTAACGTCAGCGGCGCCGTCATCTGGCCATCACTGATGGCGCTTATCGTCAGGTCGCCTGCTGTCAGGGAATAAAAGGGAGCTGGTGTCATGTTGACCTCACGCTTGCTCCGCCGGGTGACGCAACCGGGCGGTAATGGGCTGATAGACAAAGACGGCGGCCGTGGCGGCGTGGTGATGCAGGTCGTCACGCGGGACGATGGCGGCATAGCGGGTATGCCGGGTGGCCAGACCGCCGGGCTGCAGGACGACCGGCGCAGCGACGGGCAGGGCTTCCGCGGTATCGCTCAGCAGCAGCACCTCGTCCGGAGCAACCTCCCGCAGCGCGTTAGTTGTGAGATAGAGATGGCGATGCCAGTCGGCGATCGCCGATTGCCAGCGGGCAAAATGACCGCCGCCGTTGCGGCGATAGGCGTCGCTGTCGATGACGGCGGCATCGCGGATATCGTGTAGCGCCAGGTAGCGAGGGCACCCCTCGCTGAGCGCGCAGAAGCGCTGGGAGGCATGAAAACCGGGCACTGAGACCAGCGCCGGCAATTTTTCCAGATTGTAAAAGGTATTCCACGCCGCTTCGCTTTGCGGGTCGGTGTAGGCGCATTCGACGACATAGAGCATAGTGACCTCGAGAGACAGATGATTCAGCGCATAAGGCGCTTCAGTGAATTTACTTCATCCTATCTGGCGAAAATGGCGCTGAAAAACGATGTTTATTCAAGACTCAGTGATATTCTGTCACTGACTTTCAGTCAGCCCGCACAAGGAGCATTGGCTATGCGTCGTAAAATTCCCAGCAGCGCTGCGCTACTGGCCTTTGAGGCCGCCGCCCGCCACGGCAACTTTGCCCGCGCGGCGGCGGAGCTCGCGTTAACGGAAGGGGCCATCAGCCGGCAGATCGCCCGTCTGGAAGCGCTCCTCGACAGCAAACTATTCGACAGAATCGGGAGCCGGGTACGGCTCAATCCGGCCGGCGCCCGCTATGCCAGACAGGTCCGCGAGATCCTCAGCAGGCTGGAGCGGGAAACCCTCGACGTCAGCGGGATGCCGGCCGATGGCCGCAGTCTGGAGATCGCCGTGCTCCCCACCTTCGCCAGCCGCTGGCTCATCCCCCGCCTCGGGCAGTTCACGGCGCAGCATCCGCATATCGTGGTCAATATCGCCGCTCGCAGCGACCCCTTCATTCTGCCGGGCAGCGGATTTGATGCGGCTATCCATTTTGATCACCCGGCGTGGACCGGAATGGATGTGACGTTTTTGTTTGCGGAGTATCTGCTGCCGGTCTGTCATGCTGCGCTGCTGACGGATAACGATCTCCCGGGGCTGCTGAACCGGCTGCCGCGCATTCATCGGCGGCAAAATCCGGATGCCTGGCTGCACTATGCCCGGGAGTATGGTCTGGCGCTGGATAACCCGGCGCAGGGGCCGCGCTATGATCTGCATGAGATGGCGATCGCTGCGGTACTCAGCCAGCAGGGCGTGGCCCTGGTGCCGAAGATGTATGTGGAGAGCGAGCTGCGTAACGGGACGCTGCTCGCCCCGTGGCCGGGCTCCCCGACGCTGGCCAAGCGCTTCTGCCTGATCAAACCCGGCGGCGGCGAGGGGGAGCCTGCGCTGCAGGCGTTTGAGCGCTGGCTGCAGACGACGATTGCGGCAGGTTAGCTTAAGGCGGGCCCGGGCGTACGCTGCGCCGCCCGCAGGCGGGCATATTTGCCGGGCGATGTCCCGGCATAGCGGGTAAAAGCCACGCTGAACGCGCTGGCCGAGCCATAGCCGAGGCGCTCGGCGATATCCGCCATGCTGATGCCCGGCTCTCCCAGCCACCGCATCGCCAGGGTCATGCGCCAGTTCAACAGATAGCCCATCGGGGTCATTCCGGTCAGGCCGGTAAAGCGTTCAAACAACGTCGAGCGAGACAGCGCGCAGTCGGCGGCCAGGGCGTTGACGGTCCAGCGTCTGGCGGGGGCCTCATGCAGCAGACGGATTGCCTGGGCGATCCGCGGGTCGCTCAGGCCGCGCACCAGGCCTGGGGTGGCGAGTGTTTCGCAGGAGCGGATGGCCTCGATAAACAGCAGCTCAACCATCCGCGCCAGAACGAAAGATTTACCTGCGCGATCCGCCTGGGCTTCCTCTTTTAGCAGTCCGACAAAGGTGGCCAGCCGCGGCTGGTCGCGAACCACCACCAGGGCGGGCAGCAGCGAGGTCAGCAGGCTGGCGTTATCCGAATCGGCAGCGCAGTGGCCAATCAGCGCCAGCATCTCCGCCGGCTGGTCGAGGGCTCCCAGGCGAAAGTGTTCCTCCGCCAGTTTCACCGGGGTGGTCTCCAGCGCCGGTGAAGGCGGCGGGGTCAGGCTGGTAAGCGCGAAGCGGTACGCCGCCGGGATCAGCATAAAATCCCCGGCGCGCAGGGTCTGCGGCGGATGCTGGTCTATTTCCAGCCGACAGCCTCCTTCCAGCACCACGCCATAGAACGACATGCCCTGGTCCGAGCGAATGACGCGCCATTCTCCCGCCCCCTCAATGGTTTTGGTCAGCACCGCTCTGAGATTTAGCATCGCAATGATTTCCGCCAGCGGGTCGCTCATTTCCGGACTCCTGCTAAAGAATGATGGATTATTGACCCTATATCGTCCGGAGCGGGCTGTCTATGATGAAAAGGAAGAAGCCAATCTGAGACAGAGAGATGCAAACAATTATGATCACCGGCTGTTCATCGGGTTTTGGCCTGGAGACGGCGCGTTATTTTCTTGAACAGGGCTGGAAGGTTATCGCCACGATGCGGGTTCTGCGAGAGGATCTGTTGCCAGCCAGCGACCGTCTGCGGCTGGTGCGCCTTGACGTCACCTCAGCGCAGAGTATCGCCGAGGCGATTGCCGAGGCCGGAGAGATTGACGTTCTGGTCAATAACGCCGGAGTGGGGATGCTCAACGCCCTGGAGGGGGCGTCGCACGAGGCGATAGCGAACCTGTTTGCCACCAATACTCTTGGGACTATCGCCATGACCCAGGCGGTACTTCCCCGGTTCAGAGCGCGCCGTAGCGGGACGATCGTGAATATCACCTCGGCGGTCACCCTACAGCCGATGCCCCTGCTGGCGGTCTATACCGCGAGTAAGGCGGCGGTGAACGCCTTCACGGCATACCTGGCGCTGGAGCTGCGGCCCTTCAATATTCGCGTCGGGGTGATCCTGCCGGGACGCGATCCCCAGACCCGCTTCGGGGAAAACGCGCGTCGAACGATGGGCCAGCTCCCGGAGAGCTATGCGGCGCTCGGCCAGCAGATCCTCGACAGCATCCAGGAAAACGCCAGCGTGACGCGGGCTGTCGATGTGGCTCAGGCCGTCTGGCGAATGGTGAACGATCCTGATGCCCCTTCGCGGCTGCCGGCAGGGGAAGATGCCCTGGCGATGGCGCAGGCCAGTCTTCGCCGTGTCTGAAGGCAATATGCGGGTTTTGTCTGTCAGACGGTAGGTGCGCAAGCTGCCGCTGCGCTTTATGGCCGGGGAATATTATCCCTGTCAGGATCGCATGGATAATATTAGCGGGTTATACGAAATAACGGTCAGGCGGCGCTTACTGATGTAAATCAGGATAGCAATGTATTTCATGGTGCGTTTTCGCCGCTTATTCTGGATATGTGCGAACCGGCCGCCATATTATGACATGAACAATGGCTCAGGTCTTTTATATGTAATTTCTCAATGTAATTCGGGCGTTAATCTTAAAAAGTTAGTCTGGCCCGGTCGGGGCTGGACTTTCTTTATTCTGCTGTGGCATGGTTTCATCCCTGTTGTACCGCGCGCTCGCTTTTTTACGCCAGGGAATAGTTTTCAGTATGGAATATTGTTGTTGCGAAGCCACCGCTTCCGCCTTGCGTCCAGACGGCTTCATTCTCTCGTCTGACAAAATATTGGCAGTTTATTTGTTTTATTCTGCTTATCGTCTTTTTCAGCATTACGCAGTCACTCCCGATCTGAACCGAGATGCCGCTGAATTCAAACTGAACGTACTCCGGCAGTACGCGAATACGAACGGGATTTTCTTGCACATTTATTGCTGAGTGACTGCTTTTCCGGGCGTTAAATAAAAGACCACCGTTCTGCATTACTCAGTGCGCTTTGGGTTCTTTTAGGAGGACAGCGAGGGCGGTAGCGTGCGTAAAACCGGCGGGGGGACAGGGCTGCTACGGTGCGGGACGGCGGAGGGTAACGAATGAAGGACCTTGGGATGGATGTTAATGCCAGAAAAGATGGAGTGAAGCGATGAGGAATAGGCTGATAAACGATGCAACCAGTTTGGTAAAGCAACTGCCAGGGCATTCACGCTACTGGATGGACGTTCATGCCTGTACTGAGTTTCTTGATGTGCTGAACTTCCGTTCGGTGGAATCCCTCAGTCAGCCCTGGCGGTATGACGTGGCGGTTACCTGCTCCTCTAAAGATATTGTCTGTGAGTCGTTATTGCTGAAACCGGCGTCATTTACTTTCCAGACCCCGATGTTTGACGGGACACCAGCTCTGCCGGTACGGACGGTTTTTGGCGTAGTGGAGTCCTTTCGCCGCGTTTCCACCTCGAATGATGAGACCCGTTATGCACTGACGATCGTTCCCCGTATTGCCCTTCTGGACTATACGAAAGGAAGCGCGATCTACCTCAACCAGTCGGTCACTGAAGTGGTTGAACAGGTGCTGCGTAAACACGGGCTGGAAGGGCCTGATTTTGAGTTCCGGCTCACCCGGGAATACCCATCCCGGGAGCTCATCACCCAGTGGCGGGAAACCGATCTTGAGTTTATCCAGCGCCTGCTGGCGGAAGTGGGCATTTACTGGCGCTATGAAATGGATGGCCGTCTTGAACAGGACGTGGTGATTTTCCAGGACAGCCAGGAGCAGTATGAGTTTGGCGTCACGCTGCCGTTACGCAACCAGGCCGGGATGAGTGACAGCGGGCAGGAGAGCATCTGGGATATTCAGGCTGCATACAATGTTGTGAGCGGAAGGGTGGCCACCCGGGACTACAACTACCGGGAAGCGCTGACGCCGCAGGACAGTACGGAAAGTATCAGCAGTCAGGAAGGGATCACCGCCGGGGAAACGTACCATTACGCGGAACCCTTCCTGACGGCGGGTGATACGGAAAGTACAGAGTCCGGGGCATACTTCGCCCGCCTGCGTCACGAACGCATTCTGAACGCGCAGTATCGCGTCAGCGGGCATTCCTCCAGCCCTCTTCTGGCTCCGGGTCAGGTACTGGAAACGGACGGAACGCTTCCCGATGCCGTCAGGGAAGGCATCGTCATCACCACGGTGCGCACCAGCGGTTCGCGCAAAAGTAGCTTTACGCTGACGTTTGAGGGTATCCCCTACAGTGAAACCGTCTGTTATCGTCCGGCACTGCTCAATCGCCCGGTGATATCCGGCTCGCTGCCTGCCCGGGTGGAAAGCACACAGAGAGGCGACACCTGTTCCTGGCTCGATCCGGAAGGACGCTACCGGGTAAAACTGGACTTTGACCGCAACAGTTCTGAACAGGGTTATGCCTGTGTGTGGCTGCGGCTGGCGAAACCGTATGCCGGTGATACGTACGGATTCCACTCCCCGCTTATCGACGGAACGGAAGTGGCCGTCGTATTTGACGGCGGAGATCCGGATCGTCCCTACATCGCTTATGTCCTGCATGATTCAGAACATCCGGACCCTGTCACCAGTGACAATCATACGCGGAACGTGTGGCGTACCCCGGCGAACAATAAGCTGCGGATGGAGGATAAGCGCCAGGAAGAGCATATCAAGCTCGCGACGGAATACGGCAAAACGCAGCTGAACCTGGGACACCTGGTCAACAGCCAGCGTGAAAAGCGCGGGGCCGGTTTTGAACTGCGAACGGATGAGCATGGCGCAGTACGTGCGGCAAAAGGGCTGTTCCTGACGGCCGATGCCCAGGCCAAAGCCCGGGGCCCGGTGCTGGAAATGGCCCCTGCCATCAACCAGATTAACCAGGCCAACAGCCAGATGCAGGCGCTGAACAGCGCTGCTGTTGCCGCCGGAGCGCTGGTCTGCGACATCAATACCCAGATTAGTTTTGTGACCGACAAAATCAAAGACCTCCAGTCTTCGGTCCTGCTGGGTAGTGCTCCTCAGGGGGTGGCACTGACCTCAGGTGAACATCTTCAGCTCAGCAGCACCCGCAATACCATGATCAATGCCGGTCAACATCTTGATATCGGTGCGATGAAGCAGCTGTCTGTGACGGTGGAAAAAGCGTTAGGACTGTTTGTCCATAAAGATGGGGCAAAGCTGGTTGCCAACCAGGGAGATATCGAGATTCAGGCTCAGCACAACACGATGGGACTTCTGGCAAAGCAGCAGGTGGCGATAACCTGCAGTGAGGATGGGATTTCCATCAGCACGCCGGAAACGCTGACGCTGAATGGCGGCGGATCGTATATGAAGCTGAGTAAAAACGGCATTGAGCATGGTTCTGAGGGGATGATGGTGATGAAAGTGGCGAATTATCTGGTTCCCCGTACCGGGGCATCATTGAAAGGTGTCACGGAGACCTTCAGGGAAACCACACTGGAACGGGTTCCTCCCCTGCGGCGCGGAAGGATTTCAAGGTAAGAAACTCATATGAAAATCAGTTATCCCCTCAGGGACACCAGCGGTAAAGAATTTCGCTCACTGGAAGATGTTATGCGGCTTATCGACGGAGAAGCGCACGGGACCTGGCTGCTGGGGGCGAACGGATTGTGGCATGGCGGGATCCATATCAACGACATCTCTAATCCCTTTTCCGCCCTGAATCCGGATGCAGTCAATGCTGGCGACCCCGTTCCCCTCCAGTTTATGGCAGACGGTACTATTGTGGCGTACCGGTTAAACAACGAGTACCTGACAGCCCCGTATTGTGGACAGCCGCTGCGTTACAGCAGCAGCTTTGTGCTGGTGAAGTCGCAGTGCCAGCCCGATCCGCAAAAGGAAAAAAGCTGGCTGGCGTTTTACAGCCTGTATATGCATCTGGCCCCGGTGTCTGATTATCCTTCATCTCCCTGCTATAAAGTCAGGGACGGGCACAGCGGCATAGTGTTACGTCAATATAAAGCCGGGCAAAACGGGTTGCCGGAGGGGGAGCCGGATAACGGTGAAGCCGGAACATATCCTGCCCCGGCGAAAACGAAAAAAAGCCTGAAGGCAGGCGATCGTTTTGTCTCCTCCCGGACGGGGCGTTTTTATGTCACGAAGAACGGAAACGCAACCCTGACAACCTTTGGCCTGGTTCGTTTACTGAAAGAAAATGTTCCGGGAAAAGAACAGTACTGGGTGACGCTGGATCCGGAGCTGATGGAGCCGGACGGCGAAATGCAGGGATTATTGCCGGAATGGATGCAGAAGGCAAAACAAAAAGGGGGGTTCGACTCTGTGGAGCTAACGGGCGAAACAGAAGAATGGAAGGTCAGCGCCGGAACGCCCGTCGGATTTATGGGATGTATGGAATCGCCGGGTGAGGGAAATAATCTCCTGGATAAAGAGTGGTTTGTGCATCTGGAAGTGCTGAGTACAGATCCAAACATGCCAGGATTTTTAGCCAACCCTGAAAAAGTGAAAGGTGATAAACGGTCCGTTTTGGCAGCAAAGGGAAGCGCCCTGTTTACCCGGCAGGATGTTACGGGACAGCCCGTCTTTACAGCGACATCAGCGCGACTGAGCGCACAGTGCCGGCTCCTCCGTGAGTCAGCAATGCCTGTCGCGGATGAAGCACAAAAATGGTGGTATAAGGTCAGCGGAAGCGGCTGGCTGCCGCAAAGTGATGTTGAAGAAGTAAGTCAGTATGATCTGTTAAAACTCGGGTTTCAGGCGCTGGAGGAAGACGGTAATAGTGACGTGATGAACAGCCCGTATGAGAGCTGGGTACCGGAGGCGTTTGGGGCGATAAGCCGTTCAGCAGAGCAGGAGGTCTCCTGGCAGTACGGACAGGTGCCACAATTTTATCGTGATCTGATGGCGGAGATGGACAGCAACCGCGACGGGAAAGTGACGACAGAGGAGATCAGACAGGCGCTGGCAGTTCGTGATCCGCTGGTGAAAGATGTGGTCAACCGTCTGGTGGTAAAACATCACAGCGAGTGGTGCGGTGGCCGTTCGACGGGGCGCTGGGAAGGGTTTTATAAGGATCTGGACTCGCTGGAAGTGAAATACTGTGAGAAATGGCAGGCGGACCTGGAGTGGATGAGCAAGGTGCCGCCGTTTGATAAGGATGAGGCGGTGTGGCATTTTCATCCGGTGGTGTTTTTAGATTCTCTGGCAGAGAAATTAGATCTAATTAATGTTGATGCTTTTATTTCTCAATATGAAAACGAACATGTTTCCTTTGCTCCGGGTACGCCGATTCTATCCCAAGGTTCAAAAAACAACTTGCGTAAAATTTTGGAAAGCATAAATGAATTTTGTCCTAACCATATGGAGTATAAGCCAAATTTATATGGTATTTCTTATATGCTAGCTACAGCGAGACATGAGACATATTACTTCCCAACAGGTGAGTATTTTAGTGAACAGCCAGAGGTAGGTGGGGTGAGTTATTTTGATAAATACGATCCAATTCTTGCAGTGACACAAGTATTAAAGAATAGAGCAATAGCTAACGGCAATATGCAGCAGGGCGATGGGTATAAATATCGAGGTAGAGGTTGTGTACATCTTACATGGAAAAACAATTATCAGAAAGCGAAAGATAAATTTGGTGTGGATTTTGTGAATCAACCAGAACTTGCGGCTGATTTTAAGCATGCTGTGCCAATTATGATTTGGGGTATGGAGGAAGGTATATTTACTGGGGAAAAACTTTCCACATATATGAATAATAATGGAATGGATTATGAGAGTGCGCGGCAAGTTATTAATGGCAGTGATCAAAAGGTTCTAATAGCTTCCTATGCTATAAAATTGCAATCTATTTTAGAAAGCACGTCCTCTATTCCCAATGGATATTGAATATGAATAAATGTATTTTTTTTATTGGTATTTTTTTTAGTGGATGTTCCATGCTTAGTTTTGCGGATGGCTCGGTAACTTATGGGTATGATCAATCAAATAATTTAATTTATGCAAAAAAAGACGGTAGGGAAAATGTATTAAAATTTAATGAGGATTATACAGGTAATCCATCCTACTTATTTGATTTTTTTTCAGGTTCCCCTGCCATTGTAGTTGATAGTAGATCTCTTCATGATTCTACCGTTTATGCCACATTGAAATATGATGGTAATAAATTTTTGATTGATTGTTTATATTTGAATGTAAAAAATAAAAAGAATGGAATCTTGGTTAAAGAGGGGGAGTGTAACTTAGATATGTCGCCAGTGGAAGGTTATGCTGATTTTATAGAGAAAAAAGTAAGCAAAACAAAATATGACATGGATTCAATAGATACAAACTTAATCTTAAATGGCAAAAAAAGTTATCTACCTATTGTTATTTATAATAGCAAAGATGAATTGGTATATCAATTTTATGGTGATAAGCAAGCATTACTGGATGACAATTATTCTGTTATTTATTTAAGTGAAAATGGTAGGTGCAAGGTTTTTGTGAATTCTCCATGGATTATATATAACAAGAATGACTCAGGGCGGGTAGAAATTATGAGTGAAGAAATTTCAGATGGCAAGATTGAACTAATCAAATCAGTCCCAAATATAGAAGATTCCAATAAATGCTCTGTATATCCTGCGATAAGTGTCATAAAACCTAAATCCTATTTTTATGATTCTTCGTTCGAAATAAAAAAATCTTACCTTGTTAAAGGAGATAAAGTTAATTTGCTATCTATAAGTGCAGATGGCAAATGGTGTAATGCAAGATATATTAATATTAAAAATATAGCTAGTGATAACATCATGTTGTGTGCGGATCTCAGTATTTAGTTTGTTCTCGCTGACTTTTTTACGTTAGCATCATGTGGACGGATGTTGCGCTACAGCAGCAGCTTTGTGCAGGTGAAGTCGCAGTGCCAGCCCGATCCGCAAAGGGAAAAAGTTGGCTGGCGTTTTACAGCCTGTATATGCATCTGGCCCCGGTATCTGATTATCCTTCATCTCCTTGTTATAAAGTCAGGGATGGACACGGTGGCATACTGTTACGCCAGTATAAAAACGGACAATACGGCTTACCGGAGGGGGAGCCGGATAACGGTGAAGCCGGGACATATTCTGCTCCGGAAAAACGAGAAAGAGCCTGAACGCAGGCGACCGTTTTGTTTTTTCCCGGACGGGGCGGTTTTACGTCACGAAGAATGGCAAAGCCACTCTGACAACATTTGGCCTGGTCCGTTTACTGAAAGATGACGTCCCGGGCAAAGAACAGTAGTGGGTAACGCTGGATCCGGAACTGATGGAGCCGGATGGTGAAATGTAGGCGCTGATGCTGGGGTGGATACAGAGGGCAAAACAAAAAGGCGCTTTTGACTCTGTGGCGCTAACTCCGACATAGTACGAGGGGGATTCAAGTTAGATGCTAATATGGAAGGTCAGCGCCGGAACGCCCGTCGGATTTATGGGCTGTACGGAGTCGCCGGGTGAAGGGAATCAGCTTGTGGACAGGGAGTGGTTTGTCCATCTGGAAGTGCTGAGTACAGATCCAAACATGCCAGGATTTTTAGCCAACCCTGAAAAAGTGAAAGGTGATAAACGGCCCGTTCTTTTTACTAATAAACATAATGAAATGAATCCGGATGATAAGAGAGACTTTGTCGAACAACCTGATCTAGTGATAAGTAATACTGAATATGGTGTAGAGTCAGCTTTTTCCTTTTGGGTAAGTAAAGGACTAAACAAAACTGCCAGAGCATTGAGTGTGCAAGAAGTCACGCAAATAGTTAATGGTGGGCAGAATGGTTACCCTGATCGCCTACAAAGGTTTAATGCAGTGGCCCCATTATTAAGAGTCGATAAGGAGTGATTTATGCGTGGCTTTATTTTTGGCTTATCTTTGTTGATTTCTTCTTTTTATGCACTAGCTAAAACCGACATAGTACAAGGGCCATTTAAGTTAGATGCTAATGATAGTGTTTATATTAAGAGGGAGGATGATGCTAATTATCCATTAGCGCTTTATTTCAAAGCTAATGGTAATAGTATCAAAGTGGAGTCTTATGAGGTCGATGGTGGTGAATCTCATGTGGAAACAATTTTTTTACTAAAATAAACAATAAAAAAATATAATTGTATTAATCTCATGGGAACAACGACACTCTGCGGGAAAAATAAATGGAACTGCGTATCAGGTTTATGGTTATAACTATAACCTTAATAGCCTTTCTATAAATCCTTCTATAAAAAAAGACCAGAATCTCAACGGCCTCAATGGAGAATTTAATGGTGAGGAGTTACATTTCAAATATAAAAATGCAACAGAAATCAAGACATATCTACAATCCCATTATAAATAATTCCGGAAAGCTTTGGTACGACTCGTTAAACTAAAGACACATCCAACTGACAACTAACCCTGTTAAGGAGAAATCTGTATCTCTGTCCGTAAAGAGGGAAATAAATTCTGAACGAATAAGAAACGGGATGCGGCTGAATTATTTTATGGGTTTAGAGCAATGCTCTCTTGAAAACTATAAAAATTAAGATGTGTATTTGAATTATTTATATAACGCCATAGTTACAACATATCCTGAACTAAAAGAAAACATAAAAAACACGCAAAGATCCTGGATTAAAGCCAGGGATAGTATATGTGCATATATGTCAGCTGATGGTGAGGAATTACAGATTTATAAAAACTCATGCTTGTACGAACAGACATATGAACGCAATCGAGAATTGAAAGCTATCTTATCAAAACAGAAAGTTGCAATGCCACATGAAAATAGAACCTCAAACTCCTTTTGGGATGAGTATGTGAAACAGCATTGTATATTTATGAAGGACAAATTTTCTGATAATGATTGTATAAAAAGAAATGAATTCCTTCATATTCATGAATGAGATTAGTTGTCACAATTGATATAAGCCATGGAGGTGCTGAGCACCGACCCGAACATGCCGGGATTTTTAGCCAACCCAGAGAATGTGGAGGGCGGTAAACGGTCCGTTCTGGTACCAAAGGGAAAATCCCTGTTTACCCGACAGGATAGCCGGTATTTACCCCGACATCGGCGAGGCTGGGCGCGCAATGCCAGCTCTCCCGGGGAGCAGCAACGCCCGTCGCGGATGAGTCACAAAAATGGTGGTATAAAGTCAGCGGCAGTGGCTGGTTACCACAAAATGATGTTGAGGAAGTTAACCAGTACGATTTAGAGAAACTTGGATTTCAGGCGCTGGAGGAAAGCAGCGGGGGCGATGTGATGAACAGCCCGTATGAGAGATGGATTTCCAGGCGTTTGGGGCGATAAGCCGAACAGCTGAACAGGGCGCGGGGTTTCAATACGGTCTGGTAGCACAGTTATATCGTGACCTGATGGCGGAGATGGACAGCAACCGCGACGGGAAAGTGACAGCAGAGGAAATCAGACAGGCGCTGGCAGTGCGGGATCCGCTGGTGAAAAAACGTAGTCAACCGGCTGGTAGTCAAACATCATAGCGAATGGTATGGGGCCGCTCGACAGGGCGCTGGGATGGGTTTTATAAGGATCTGGACTCTCTGGAAGTGAAATACTGTGAGAAATGGCAGGCTGATCTGGAGTTTATAAACAAAGCGCGTTATTTGACAAGAACGAGGCTGTGTAATCAGGAAGGAAAAACAGCTTGGTGCGTCTGAATGGACTCGAACCATCGACCCCCACCATGTCAAGGTGGTGCTCTAACCAACTGAGCTACAGACGCATTATGGTGCGTTTAATTGGACTCGAACCAACGACCCCCACCATGTCAAGGTGGTGCTCTAACCAACTGAGCTATAAACGCATAATGGTGCGTTCGATTGGACTCGAACCAACGACCCCCACCATGTCAAGGTGGTGCTCTAACCAACTGAGCTACGAACGCAATGTTGTGGTGACAACGGGGACGCATATTAGCGGCAGGCAGGGGATGTGGCAAGAGGTAAACGTCACTTTTCTTGTACATTGCTTGCGATTGCGGATCTTTTACCCATTCCGGCGATATTTTACTGAACCACAAGGATATTTCTTCGCCAGCAGGCGCCTCGCCTCTCTTTTCTCCGCGGGTCTCAACCTGCGCACAAAGGTTGCCGTTGTGTTAAATTATCGCCCACCAGAAGAGAGGAGTAATAACGAAGATGAAATCGATAGGTATTTTCTGCGGTTCTTCAGCTGGCGAACATCCGCTGTATCTCGACACTGCCCGACGGGTTGGCCACACGCTGGCGCAGCAGGGACTGGCTGTTGTCTATGGCGGCGGCAAAGTTGGCTTGATGGGGGCGGTTGCCGATGCGGCGCTCGAGGCTGGCGGCGTGGTGATTGGCGTGATGCCGCGCGGCCTGGTGGAACGGGAAATAGCCCATCGCGGGTTGACGGAGCTGCATGTGGTTGAGGATATGCACGAACGGAAAACCAAAATGGCGGCGCTGGCCGACGGCTTTATTGCTCTGCCGGGCGGAGCGGGGACGCTGGAAGAGATTTTCGAACAGTGGACCTGGGCGCAGCTGGGCATCCATGAAAAGCCGTGCGCATTTCTGAATATTAAAGGGTATTACGATCCGCTGCAGGCGATGGTCAATAACATGGTGCGGGAAGGGTTTATGCACCCGCGCTACGCGGAGATGCTGCCGTTTGCTGCCTCGGCAGAGGAGATTATCGCCGGTTTTCGCGACTATACGCCGCCGGCGCGTAAATGGGTTCAGCAGCCCGCTATTTAAACATCAAGCGAAGGGTAAACAGCGCGCAGACGATGAGCAGAACCAACAGCAATTCGAAGCGATAGCGTTGCAGCATGATGTCCTCCTGAAAAAAAACCGGCGCTATTCAGCGCCGGTTATCACCTTAACGCTCTGACCGTTATGCCGCCGGTTGTACCGCCGGTTTGGCTGCGTGGTGCGCCGCTTTGTGGTGCTTCTTCGCCGCCTGGGCTTTCTGCGCTACTGCCGGTTTCGCTGCGGCTTTATGGTGTTTCTTCGCTGCCTGGGCTTTCTGTTCGGCTGCCGGTTTCGCCGCCGCTTTATGGTGTTTCTTGTGATGAACGGTGGTGTGGCTGGCTGCGGCAGCCGGGGTGGTGGTCGCGGCATCGGCGGCGAAAGCAACAGATGACAGACCCATAGCAGCGGCAACAACCAGAGCTAATACTTTTTTCATGCTGAAATCCTCGAATTGGTTTCCTGAGTAACCCCACTGCGGGGCTGTTGGCCACACTATATGCATCTCCGGGGCGCTCATCAGTGAGTCTTTGGTGTCGGGGAGTAACGGAATGTACAACGCCGGAACAAAACTGAAGAAAGAAAAAGCCCGCCGGGGTGGCGGGCTTTGGCAGGATTAGCGCGCGGCGCGCTGTAAGATTGTGCTGGAGGGCTGGCGCTGCAGAAAACGCATCCGCAGCATCATCATAATGGCGGCGGAGGTCAGGCCGATGATAAATCCGCACCAGAAGCCGGCGGGCCCCATGCGGGGGACAATCACGTCGGTCAGCGCCAGCAGGTAGCCGCTGGGCAAACCCAGCACCCAGTACGCGGTAAAGGTGATAAAAAAGATAGACCGCGTATCTTTATAGCCACGCAGGATACCGCTGCCGATCACCTGAATGGAGTCGGAGATCTGGTAGACCGCCGCCAGCAGCATCAGATGCGAGGCCAGCATCACCACCTCAGGGTTATCGTTATACAGCAGGGCAATCTGCTTACGCATCAGCACGGTAAAGATAGCGGTAAACACCGCCAGACAGACGCCCACGCCCACACCCGTGCGGGCGGAAACCTGGGCATCGATCGTTGAGCCCTGGCCGAGGCGGAAGCCGACGCGAATGGTGACCGCGGCCGCCAGCGACAGCGGCAGAACGAACATCAGCGAGCTGAAGTTCAGCGCAATCTGGTGGCCGGCGACGTCAATGATCCCGAGCGGAGAGACCAGCAGCGCGACGACGGCAAACAGGGTCACTTCGAAGAACAGCGCCAGGGCGATGGGCAGCCCCAGCTGCACCAACCGCAGCAGAACGGCGAAATCGGGGCCGCTGAAGCCCTCGACGCAGCGGATATCGCGCATTGAACGCGCCCGGCGCACCCACCACAGCATGCTGGCGAACATCACCCAGTAAACGGAGGCCGTCGCCACGCCGCAGCCGACGCCGCCCAGCTCCGGCATGCCAAAATGGCCATAGATAAAGATGTAGTTCACCGGAATGTTGACCAGTAAACCGATAAAGCCCATGACCATCCCGGGCTTGGTTTTCGCCAGCCCTTCACACTGATTACGGGCAACCTGGAAGAACAGATAGCCCGGCGCCCCCCACAGCAGCGCGCGCAGATAGCCAACCGCCTTCTCCGCCAGCAGCGGATCGATGTTGTGCATGGAGCTGATGATATACCCGGCATTCCACAGCACGATCATGATCAACACCGAGACCAGCCCCGCCAGCCAGAAGCCCTGACGCACCTGCGGCGCGATACGCTCCCGCCGCCCGGAGCCATTGAGCTGCGCCACTACCGGGGTCAGCGCCAGCAGCAGCCCGTGGCCGAAGAGAATGGCCGGTAGCCAGATGGAGGTCCCGATGGCCACCGCGGCCATATCGGTGGCGCTGTAGCCGCCCGCCATCACGGTATCGACAAAACCCATCGCCGTCTGCGCCACTTGCGCAAGAATGACGGGTATAGCCAGAGCTAATAACTGACGCGCTTCAATGAAATACTTCTGCACGTGAACACCTTTGTATTGTTGTTTTTTTGAGACTAAAAAAGCCGCCGTAACTGGCAGCAAGGGGATAAAAATGAGGAAATTCCAGTCTATTGTAGCGAGGATTAGCCATTAAGCCAGTGAAAAAAGAGTCGAGGCACGAAGCGCGCTGGCAACCGCTCAGCCCTCCTGTTATTGTTCCCGATAGCGAAAACGGTAATGATACCGTCATGATTTTCAACAGGAGCCAAACATGTTTACTGGTATTGTTCAGGGAACCGCGAAAGTGGTCTCCATTGATGATAAACCCAATTTTCGCACCCACGTGGTGGAGCTGCCGGCGCATATGCTGGAGGGGCTCGAAACCGGGGCATCGGTAGCCAACAACGGCTGCTGCCTGACGGTGACCGACATCAACGGCGCGCGCATCAGCTTCGATCTGATGAAAGAGACGCTGCGGATTACCAACCTCGGCGATATTCAGGTCGGGGATGAAGTCAATGTCGAACGGGCGGCGAAATTCAGTGATGAAATCGGCGGGCATTTGATGTCCGGCCATATTATGACCACGGCGGAAATCGTGAAGATCCTCACTTCCGAAAATAACCGTCAGATCTGGTTTAAAGTACAGGATCCGACGCTGATGAAATATATCCTTTATAAAGGATTCATCGGTATCGATGGCATCAGCCTGACGGTAGGCGAGGTGACGGCAACCCGATTCTGCGTGCATCTTATTCCGGAGACGCTGCAGCGGACCACGCTGGGGGCGAAGAAGCTGGGCGACCGCGTCAATATCGAGATCGACCCGCAAACCCAGGCGGTTGTCGATACGGTTGAACGCGTGCTGGCGGCGAAAGAGGTCGCGGCTAAGGTCAGTGAAGCCTGACAAAAAATCCCCCGCCGGTGAGCGGGGGGTGTTTTTTAACGGGCGACGCGCAGTCCGTGTTCAATCCCGCGCGAGAACACCACCTGCCAGAGCTGAATGTCGCGGGCGCGGAAGGCGCCGGCGCAGGCGTTCAGGTAATAACTGAACATGCGTTTGAAACGCTCAGAATAGTTATCGGCAATTTCCGGCCAGCTGGCGAGGAAACGCTCATACCAGGCCATCAGGGTGGTGTCATAATCGGCGCCGAAGTTGTGCCAGTCTTCCATCACAAAGTGCTTCTCGCTGGCATCGGCGATCTGCCGTACCGACGGCAGGCAGCCGTTAGGGAAGATATATTTATTGATCCACGGGTCAACGTTATGGTCGGTGACTTTGGAACCGATGGTGTGCAGTAAGAAGCGGCCGTTGGGTTTCAAATTACGATCGGCGACCTCAAAGTAGGTGGCGTAATTTTTGGGACCCACGTGTTCGAACATGCCGACGGAGACGATGCGGTCGAAGCTGTCGTGCAGATCGCGATAATCCTGAAGACGAATATCCACGTCAAGGCCATCGCAGCGCGCCTGGGCCATCTTTTGCTGTTCGGCGGAGATGGTCACGCCGACAACGCTCACCTGGTAATTCCGCGCCATATATTCGGCAAGACCGCCCCAGCCGCAGCCGATATCCAGCACTCGCATGCCTGGCTCGAGCTCCAGCTTACGGCAGATGAGATCCAGCTTATCCTGCTGCGCGGCTTCGAGGGTCTGCGCCTCTTTCCAGTACCCGCAGGAATATTGCATGTAGGGATCAAGCATCCGGCTGAAAAGATCGTTGCCGAGGTCATAGTGCTCTTTGCCGACGATCCAGGCGCGTTTTTTACTTTGCAGGTTAAACAGGCGAGCGCCTGCGATGCGGAGTGTGTCTTTGAAATGGTGAGGGAGTTGTTTTTCCAGCCCGGCGCGGAGCACTTTATGGAAGAATATATCCAGACGCTCGCAGTCCCACCAGCCGTCCATATAGCTTTCGCCTAAACCCAGCGACCCCTCCTGCAATACGCGTTTAAAAAAAAGAGGGTTTTTAATCCGCAGGTCTGACGGCGCGGAGCCATTGATTTCAATTCCCGCACGGCCCAACAATTCAGCTGCAATCCGGTACCAGTCATCATTTGGTACACTTACTTCTTCTATACACGATGAACTCATAGCTTCTCCATCACGCCCAAGTGATCAGAACCTTAAAACAGCGTAGACGCTTTTTTGGCTTTGTGAGAAATCTCACGGATAATCCGTGAAGTCGCTATCCGACGTAGAACAGAGGAAGGGAGATAACCCTTGCCGAAAGGCCTTCCATGGTGAAACGGAGGCATCCTGCATCCGTTAATCTGTTAAATATTTTTTATTTATGTGAACCCGGATCCAGTATAGGACGCTAAGTACTGGCTTTCAATAAAAATATCTTAGCGTGCTAACCACTGGTCCGGGCTCTGGCGACGGGCGTCAGGCGTGGGAAGAGTGGGCCGCCAGCGCTGGCGTCTGCTGCAGGCGATAACCCACTCCGGCTAACAAAATAGAGACCAGCATCACGCTGGTGGTGGTCAGCAGCGGTGTGGCGATCAGCGTGGAGACTAGCAGGCTGGTCAGGAAGCACAGGCCAAGCTGGAGGGTGTTCTGCAGCGCCGCCGCGCGGCCGGTTGCCTGCGGGAAAGGCTTCAGCGCCTGAGCGACCACGATGGGGTAGATCCCGCCGTTGACCACCGCCATCAGGCAGAACGGGATCATCAACGCCACCAGCGAGGCATGCGTTTGCAGACCCACCAGCCAGGTGGCGGCGACGCTGACGGCGAAGACCACCAGCAGCCACGGGAGCATTTGTTGCCCGGACCATTTTTGCAGCAGCGCGCGACAGCCATAGCCGCCCACCAGAAAAGCGATGGTCTGCGGGATATAGCTCAGGCCGATGGCGGTCGGGCCGTAGCCCATCTCATGTAGGATAAACGGCGAACCGGTAAGCCAGGCGAAGAAGCTGGCGGAACAGGCGGCGTAGATCAGGACGTTGCCGCTGTACTCCCGGGAGCGCAGCAGCGCCAGAAAAGTGATTTTCTTTTCAGCCACTGTGGCCGACTTAGCGGCGGCCTTCAGGCGCAGGGCAGGCAGCATCAGCAGCAGAGTGATGGCAAACAAGGTGGCGAAGATGGCTTGCCACTCGAAGTGCACCAGCAGCCAGCTGCCCAGCAGCGGGGCCAGCGCAGGGGACAGTCCTACCAGCGGCATAATAGTGGCGAAGATGCGGTTGGTGCGCTGGGCGGGATAGTAATCGGTCACCATCGCCTGCCAGGTAACCGCCGCGGCGCAGACGCCAATCGCCTGCAGAAAACGCAGCGCCAGCATCAGCGTGGCGTTCTGCACCCACAGCATTCCCAGGCAGCCGACCGCGAAAATCGCCAGGCCGCTCAGCAGCACCGGTTTACGCCCGTAGCGGTCTGACAGCGGCCCCCAGAAGAGCTGGCCCAGCGCGAAGCCGGCGAGGAACAGGCTCAGGCTGGCACTAATGGATGCGGCGGAGGTGTCGAGATCCTGCTGCATGGCGGCAAATGCCGGCAGGTACATATCGGTGGCCAGAAAGCCCAGCACGCTCAGGCCGGCCAGCCAGACTAAAAATCCTTTCCCAGGTTGTGACATAACGTTCTCATTTTTGGAGTACAGGTACGATGCCGCAGAGTGTAGGGAGTGCATTGTGGCTTGTGAAACGCTAATATTTGTCACATGCATTCAAAAAATTTGCAGGCAGAAAATGTGGTCTGAATACTCTCTGGAAGTGGTTGATGCCGTCGCCCGTAACGGCAGCTTTAGCGCGGCGGCGCAGGAGCTTCATCGGGTGCCTTCCGCCGTCAGCTATACCGTGCGTCAGCTCGAAGAGTGGCTGGCCGTCCCGTTGTTTGAGCGCCGTCATCGTGATGTGGAGCTGACCCCTGCCGGGGTCTGGTTTTTACAGGAAGGGCGCTCTGTTATCAAAAAAATGCAGATCACCCGCCAGCAGTGCCAGCAAATCGCCAACGGCTGGCGCGGGCAGTTGTCGATCGCGGTGGACGATATCGTGAAACCCGCGCGGATGCGCCAGATGATTGTGGATTTCTATCGCCATTTTCCCGATGTCGAGCTGATCGTTTTTCAGGAAGTGTTCAATGGCGTATGGGATGCGCTGGCCGACGGCCGCGTGGAGCTGGCGATTGGCGCAACGCGCTCTATTCCGGTTGGGGGCCGCTATGCGTTCCGCGATATGGGGATGCTGAGCTGGGACTGCGTGGTGGCGAGCGATCACCCGCTGGCGAAGATGGCGGGGCCGCTGAGCGACGATGTCCTGCGCAACTGGCCGTCGCTGGTGCGGGAAGATACCTCGCGTTCGTTGCCCAAACGGACAACGTGGCTGCTGGATAACCAGAAGAGGGTGGTGGTCCCCGACTGGGAATCGTCGGCAACCTGTCTGTCGGCAGGGCTCTGCGTCGGCATGGTGCCAAGCCATTTCGCCCGGCCATGGGTGGATCGCGGCGAGTGGACCGCGCTGGCGCTGGAAAATCCGTTTCCGGATGCGGCCTGCTGTCTGACCTGGCAGCAGAATGATGCTTCGCCGGCGTTAAACTGGATGCTGGACTACCTGGGGGACAGCGACACGCTGAATCGGGAGTGGCTGCGGGCGCCGGAGTGATCCGCGCCCGCCAGTGCTTTAGCGACGATAGTCGACAAACGGGCCATCCGCCACTGAGCGGCGTTCGACCAGCCGAGGGTGCACTTCAATAGACTGCGACTCTTCGCGCTTGTTGACGATACGATCCAACAGCATATTGAACGCGGCTTCGCCCAGCGAATCTTTCGGCTGATGAATGGTGGTTAACGCCGGGCTGAAATAGCGGGCATTGCGCACATTATCATAACCGATCAGCGAAATGTCCTGCGGCACGCGCAGCCCCATTTCATCCGCGGCGCAGATAGCGCCCATCGCCATAATGTCGCCGCCGCAGAAGACCGCCGTTGGACGGTGTTGTTGGCTCAGGATCTGCTGCATGGCGCGGTAGCCGGACTCCGGCTCGAAGTCGCCCTGTACAATCCAGTTTTCCGGCACGCTGATATGCGCCTCTTTCATCGCCTGCATGAAGCCGGCCAGTCGCCCCGCGCCGGTGTTGCGCTCCAGCGGGCCCGGGATCACGCCGATTTCGCGGTGACCGCGTTCAATCAGGTAACGTCCGGCGATATACCCGCCCTGGAAGGCGTTATCGATTACCGCATCGGTAAAGTCAGCTTTTGCTTCGCCCCAGTCCATCACCACCATCGGAATATGGCGATACTCTTCCAGCATGCTCAGGACGGAGTCCGGGTATTCGGAACACATCACCAGCAGACCGTCGACGCGTTTTTGCGCCATCATCGACAGATAGGCCCGCTGTTTTTCCGGGTCGTTCCAGGCGTTGCCGAGAATCAGGGTATAGCCCTTCTGGAAGCAGCTCTTTTCAACGGACTCAATGATTTCAGCGAAATAGGCGGCTTCGCTACTGGTCGCCAGCAGGCCAATCGATTTTGTATGATTGACTTTCAGGCTGCGGGCCACGGCGCTCGGCGAGTAGTGCAGCTCTTTAATCGCCGCCCATACCGCATTGCGCGTCTCTTCGGCAACGAAACGGGTTTTGTTAATTACATGTGATACAGTTGTAGTGGAAACGTTTGCGCGCTTCGCTACATCTTTAATAGTTGCCATTACATCTCACTCCATGCCTTGACCTGATCGCCTGATCATCGATACGTAAACGTTTGCCTACACACACCCTGAATACAATTTTCAACATTGCATCACGTCGGGAAAACGACACAGAACGACAGGAAGGGGTCAATGGCCGATACGCTTTTAAATTAGCGTGGGATTTTGTCCGATCTTGGGGCAAAGTGGAAGAGCAAAAATGTGCATCGCCCTAAATCCCGGAAGATTTTTGCGATTTTTTGTGCAAAAATGAGCAAGCTCACTTTTGGTGTGGGGATAACAAGAGGGAAATATGATGGATACCAATTTAAAGTTTTCGCTGATCACCACGATTATTGCCCTCGGCGTGATCGTCGCATTCAGCCTGACCGCCATACTGCACTAATGTTCCGATGAGGGAGGAGCGCGGCCTCCTCCCCGTATCCCGCCATTATTATCAATTCTGCAAAAATCTTTTGTCATTTCGTTCACTTTTGTTTTTTTGTGATTGATGTCATGCTTTTGGCTTCTGATGTTACGCCGTCCTCCCTGACGGTCTGATGGAGTCATTGAATGAAAATCAACTTTCCTTTACTCGCGCTGGCGATCGGCGCCTTTGGCATCGGGACCACCGAGTTCTCCCCGATGGGATTGCTGCCGGTGATTGCCAAGGGCGTGGACGTCTCGATACCGGTAGCGGGAATGCTGATCAGTGCGTATGCCATCGGCGTCATGGTCGGCGCGCCGCTGATGACCCTGCTGCTGTCCCATCGCGCCCGACGCAACGCGCTGATTTTTCTGATGGGGATCTTCACCGTCGGCAACCTGCTGTCATCCATTGCGCCGGATTACACCACGCTGCTGCTGTCGCGCATTATTACCAGCCTCAACCACGGCGCCTTTTTTGGCCTGGGGTCGGTGGTGGCGGCCAGCGTGGTGCCCAAGCACAAGCAGGCCAGCGCGGTGGCCACCATGTTTATGGGCCTCACCATCGCTAATATCGGCGGCGTGCCTGCCGCGACCTGGCTTGGGGAAACCATCGGCTGGCGGATGTCCTTCCTCGCCACCGCGGGGTTAGGCCTGCTGGCGATGGTGAGCCTGTGGTTCTCCCTGCCGAAGGGCAGCGCGGGCGAACGGCCGGATGTCAAACAAGAGCTTTCGGTCCTGATACGGCCGCAGGTGCTTTCTGCCTTACTGACCACCGTGCTGGGCGCCGGGGCGATGTTTACGCTGTATACCTACATTTCGCCGGTACTGAATACGCTGACCCATGCTTCATCGCTGTTTATCACCGCGATGCTGGTGCTGATTGGAGTTGGTTTTTCGCTGGGCAACTATCTGGGCGGCAAATTCGCCGACCGGTCGGTCTCCCGCACGCTGAAAGGCTTTCTGCTGCTGCTGATGGCGATCATGCTGGCGATACCACTGCTGGCGCAATCCCAGGCGGGTGCGGCCATCAGTATGATCGTCTGGGGCGCAGCCACCTTTGCGGTAGTGCCGCCGCTGCAGATGCGAGTGATGCGCGTGGCGCATGAGGCGCCGGGTCTCTCTTCTTCGGTGAATATCGGGGCGTTCAACCTGGGCAACGCGCTGGGCGCCGCCGCCGGCGGGGCGGTGATCTCCGGCGGACTGGGATATGCGTTTGTGCCGGTGATGGGCGCGATTATTGCCGGTCTGGCGCTGCTGCTGGTCTGGTTTAGCGGACGAGCGCAGCCGGAGGAGGCCTTTGCCAGCCAGTCATAAACGGTGGGGAAGGGTGTAAAAAAAACCGCAGCAGGGGTCACTCTGCTGCGGTTTGTCGTTTATGCGGCCAGGTTAGCGGCAACAAACTTCCAGTTAACTAGCGCCCAGAAGTGGTCCAGATAGCTTGGACGGGCGTTGCGGTAGTCGATGTAGTAAGCATGTTCCCAGACGTCAACGGTCAGCAGCGGCTTCGCGTCGGTGGTCAGCGGGGTACCCGCGTTGCTGGTGGAGACGATAGCCAGGCTGCCGTCGGCATTTTTAACCAGCCAGGTCCAGCCAGCGCCAAAGTTTTTCGCCGCGGCGTCGGTAAATTTGGCCTTAAACTCTGCGAAGCTACCGAAGGATTTGGCAATCGCGGCCGCCAGCTCGCCTTCCGGTTCGCCGCCGGCGTTCGGTGCCAGGCAGTTCCAGTAGAAGGTGTGGTTCCAGACCTGCGCCGCGTTGTTGAAAACGCCGCCTTCAGAGGTGCGCACGATCTCTTCGAGCGATTGACCTTCGAACGCGGTGCCTTTGATCAGGTTGTTGAGGTTAGTGACATACGCCTGGTGGTGTTTACCGTAGTGGTATTCCAGGGTTTCTGCGGAAATGTGCGGCGCCAGGGCGTCTTTTGCATATGGTAATGCAGGTAATTCAAACGACATTGCTACTCTCCTTATAACTTTTTTGTTTTATCTCACATTGACAAGATGAGGTTTTCACCTGAATCGCGTTCTGACCGCCCGACGCTGTCGCGTCCCGGGCTTGTTATTGTATTGAGAATGTTAACATTTGCCGCAGGCAGTGAAAAGCCTTACAACGATAAAGGCTATTATCGCCGGCGCAACTGCCGAAGGCTTAACCGTTTTCTGCGTAGCGGCGCGTTAAGACGCCCGCAGATGTTGCAAAAATGTATAAGTAAAAGGAGGCTGGGTCTCCAGCCTCTCACCGCGATGGTTAATTTCTCAGCAGGCCATCTTAAGGCCCCGCAGCGCAAACGACTGAGTGAAAATAAGCATTTTAAATCAAATAATTAATGACGCTATGCTTTCAGGCAATCGCCGCTATGCCAATAATTCATTGTCTATTTTGATATTTGTATGACAAATATAGCCGCCGGCAGTAATTTCCACAGGATGGCTACGATGGCAAAAACAGATGAAGTGGTAAGCCCGAAAATGATCCCGGTCGTGCAGGGGATCGTTGACTGGATCGAAGCACATATTTTTGACACCCTGCCGGTAAGCGCGATAGCGAAAAAGTCCGGCTACTCGCACTGGTATTTCCAGCGGCAATTCGCCATGGTGACCGGCTGCACGCTGGCGAGCTACGTCAGCCGACGGAAGATGACCATCGCGACAATCTACTTAACGCAGACCGAGGCCTCCATGCAGAGTATTTCCCAACGTCTGGGGTACGACGGGCAGGCGGCGTTCTGCCGCACCTTTCACCGTCACTTTGGCATGTCGCCCACCCGCTATCGTCGGGAAGCGCCGGTCACAGAGGCGAATATGCAGTTTCCCCTGACGGTGGGGGCGGAGAACGCGCAGGTGAAGAGGGCTGCCGCCGTAGCGGCAGACCGGGATCAACGAATGGTTTTCGGGGTCATGACGCGACGGGCGCCGACGTAATGACGTACCCAGTAATCTTCGCTCAGGGAGGTGATTTGAATATCGCGCCCCGTGCGCGGGGACTGAATGAATTTCCCGTTGCCGACGTAAACGCCAACGTGGTCGGCAGTGCCGCGTCCGCGGGTGCGGAAGAAGACCAGGTCGCCGCTCTGCAGTTCGTCACGATCGACCGGACGCGCATCGCGCAGGTGGTACATTTCATTGGCGGTACGCGGGATATGAATCTTGACCAGGTCTTTGTAGGCGTAATAGACCAGCCCGCTGCAGTCGAACCCGGTGCGCGGCGAGGTGCCGCCCCAGCGATACGGTTTACCCAGCTGGCCCATCAGTTTGTTCATGGCGGTACTCTGCGCTTTTTGCACCCGGACTTTATGCGCGTCGGCGATCGTCAGATTCGCTTCGCTGGCCTCGGGTTTACAGCGTTTTTTATAGCCCTTACGCACCACGCATTTGCTTTTGACGCTGTTCAGCGCCAGGGTCGGCTCGGCGCTGGCGGCCACCGTTTTTGCGCACTGCTTTTTATACCCTTTACGCAGCACGCATTTTTTCGTGGCGCCGGCGGCCTGACGATGAAGCGCGGTTTGGCTTGCTGCGGTAGAGCGGGTAGGGAGCCGGGTGCTCGAGGATTTTTTACTGGTGGTTTTAGCGGTGGTTTTACTTTTTTGACTGGTTGCTTTTTTCTTGCGCTCTGAGCCGCTTTTCGCGGGTAACGCCTTTGGCGAGGCGGAGGCGTGCGTATGCCCTGAAGCCTGAGCCAGTGGCGTGAATGAGATAGATGTGAACAGTAATGCACAGAGCGATATCGCGATTTTGTTTAGCCGCGCCACTGAGCAATCCCCTGATTAATTACAGACATGTACAAATGCCTGACGATGAATGACAAACCGGAACGATTCTAAAGCATAAAAACCCGGAAAGTTAATATTCTTTTGTATCAAAAATGTCGATTGGTTAACGATTGCAAGAAAACGCGTCAGACATTGACCGCCTCGCACAGAAAATGCGCAACACGCGCCTGCCCGCGACGGCAAAATGATATTTTTAAGGCAACTTCGCGCAACAGAAGATAAAATATGAATAGTGAAAAAAATGTTATTATCGGTCCTGCCCTCGGGACGCTACAATGACAAGTTACTGCCGTAGAAAGAAGTTTAAGGAAGCACGACAATGAGCTCGACTTTAGAAAAGATCCAACGCCAAATCGCTGAAAACCCGATCCTGCTGTACATGAAAGGTTCGCCGAAGCTGCCAAGCTGCGGTTTCTCCGCTCAGGCCGTTCAGGCGCTGTCCGCCTGTGGCGAACGTTTTGCTTACGTTGATATCCTGCAGAACCCGGATATCCGCGCCGAGCTGCCAAAATATGCCAACTGGCCGACCTTCCCACAGCTGTGGGTGGACGGTGAACTGGTGGGCGGCTGCGATATCGTCATCGAGATGTACCAGCGCGGTGAACTGCAGCAGCTGATCAAAGAGACAGCGGCGAAATACCACACTGACGAGCCGAAAGCGGAATAATTCCCGCGGTCAGTAAAAAAGCGACTTCCTGGAAGTCGCTTTTTTTATCACTCCGGCGTCGCCACCGGCAGCGGCCAGCCGCCCAGACGCTTCCAGCGGTTCACTATCTCGCAAAACAGCTGTGCCGTCTGCTCGGTATCGTAGAGGGCGGAGTGGGCCTGCGCGCCGTCGAACGGCATACCCGCGGCAATACAGGCTTTCGACAACACCGTCTGGCCCAGCGCCAGCCCGCTCAGCGCGGCGGTGTCAAAGGTGACAAACGGATGGAACGGGTTGCGTTTTAGCCCCGCCCGTTCGGCGGCGGTCATGGTGAAGCTGTGGTCAAATGTGGCGTTGTGCGCCACCATGATAGCCCGACTGCAGTCGCTCTCTTTCATCCCTTTGCGTACCATTTTGAAGATGGCATGCAGAGCGTCGTATTCGCTAACGGCGCCGCGCTCTGGATCGTGCGGGTTAATCCCGTTAAAGGCCAGCGCTTCGGGCTGAAGATTGGCGCCCTCGAAAGGTTCAACATGGAAATGCAGCGTTTCATCGGGCATCAGCCAGCCTTGCTCATCCATCTTCAACGTAATGGCGGCGATCTCCAGCAGGGCGTCGGTTTTGGCATTAAATCCTGCGGTTTCAACATCAATCACCACTGGATAAAAACCGCGGAAACGGTCGCACAGACCATTCAGTTGAGCGTTCTCGGACATCAGATTCTCTTAGCTGGAAAAAAGTAGCGCGCATTATGGCAAATTTTGCCACGGCTTGCAGCAGGCAGGGGTGAAAACAACGGGCGCCGCAGCGCCCGGGCGAACGAGGATAATGAAGTCGCTATGGTCGGGGGGGTTAGTTGCCCAGCCCTTTGCCGGCGTCTTTCTCTTCAATCAGCTCGATTTTGTAACCGTCAGGATCTTCCACGAAGGCGATAACGGTGCTGCCGCCTTTTACCGGCCCGGCTTCGCGGGTAACGTTGCCCCCGTTCTGGCGGATCCGCTCGCAGGCTTCGGCGGCGTTGTCGACGCTCAGCGCGATGTGACCGTAGGCGGTGCCCAGCTCATAGCTGTCCACGCCCCAGTTGTAGGTCAGTTCGATCACCGCGGTATCGCTCTCTTCGCCGTAGCCGACGAAGGCGAGGGAGTATTTGTACTCCGGGTTTTCGCTGGTGCGCAGCAGCTTCATGCCCAACACATTGGTATAGAAGTCGATAGAACGTTGCAGGTCGCCAACGCGCAGCATGGTGTGGAGTAAGCGCATAATGTCCCCTATGCAGTTTATTTGATAGATCAGAGCCTTGAGTATAGCGGCGATACGTCGCCGCTATCAATGGAGGGATTACAGCGTAGGATAATCGGTGTAGCCTTCCGCGCCGCCGCCGTAGAAGGACTCCGGGCGCTGCGGGTTGAGCGCCGCTTTTTTCTGCAGGCGGGCAACCAGATCCGGGTTGGCGATGTAATCGCGGCCAAAGGCCACGGCATCAATCAGCCCTTTGCTGATCAGGTCGTTGGCTTTTTCAACGGTGTAGGCGCCAGCGCCAATGATCACGCCCGGGAAGCGGTCGCGAACTTTCTGACGGAAGGCTTCGCTGTACGGCTTGCCGCCCGCCCAGTCCGGCTCGGACATGTGCAGATAGGCGATACCGCGTTTCGCCAGCTCGCTAATCAGATACAGCGCGTCTTCTTCTTCGTTCGGGCCATTATCCACATTCTGGAAGCTGCCAATCGGCGACACGCGGATGCCAATCCGGTCGGCGCTCCACTCTTTGCTCACGGCGTCAACCACCTCCAGCACCAGACGGGCGCGGTTTTCCACGCTGCCGCCATACTGGTCGGTACGCTGGTTCGCCGACGGCGAGAGGAACTGGTGCAGCAGATAGCCGTGGGCCGAGTGCAGTTCAACCAGATCGAAACCGGCGTCACGGGCATTGCCCACCGCCTGACGGAAATCATCGACGATCCCCGGGATCTCTTCGGTTTCCAGAGCGCGAGGCATCGAGGTATCGGCGCGGATGGCGTGGCCGTTTTCGTCGCGCAGCGAGGTGCGGGTGCCGGCGCTCAGCGCAGAAGGCGCTACCGGGGCGGCGCCGCCGGGCTGCAGGCTGCTATGGGAAATTCGCCCGGTATGCCACAACTGCACGGCGATATGGCCGTTTTCCGCGTGAACGCCGGCGGTGATTTTCTGCCAGGCGGCAATCTGCTCCGGGCTGTGCAGGCCTGGCGCGCCGGCATAGCCTTTGGCCTGGGCGGAAATCTGCGTCGCTTCGCTGATGATTAGCCCGGAGCTGGCGCGCTGACGGTAATATTCGCCCATCAGCGGGGTAGGGATATCGCCCGGCTCGATGCTGCGCAGACGCGTCAGAGGAGCCATAAATACGCGATTAGGGACGGTGACGGCACCGACTTTCAACGGGGTGAATAATTTTGATTCCGACATAATGACTCCTGAGTAGACCGGTCGTCTAGGAACTGATGAAATAAAAACGCCTGTTAAACAGCAGGCGCCGCAATAATCTGTTTCGCGTGGGCAAGGGCGCTCTCCAGCGGCGTTGCGCTACGCGTTATTTTGGCCTGCAGGTTGGCGCCGAGCCACAGGGAATAAAGCACCTGCGACAGGGTCATGGCCTCGCCGTCAAATGTCAGACTGCCTTCCTGACGTCCTTTCTCCAGCGCGTCGCCCAGCAGGGCGATGATCTGGCTGGCGCCGTGGTTCATGGCGGTGCGCATGTCTTCCGACAGATCGCAGACCTCTGCCGACAGCTTGACGGTAAGACACCCGCTAATAATTCCCTGCTGGTAAAACTGATTCAGCGTGTGCTGATAGTAGGCCAGCAGCCGATCGCGATAGTTGCCGTCGCCATGGGCGAAATGCTCGACCAGGCGCTGCAGATATCCGGCGAAATGGTTTTCCAGCAAGGCGACGCCGAAGGCTTCTTTAGAGCGGAAGTAATGATAGAAAGAGCCCTTGGGCACTTCCGCCGTCTTCAGGAGTTCGCTCAAGCCCATGCCGGTAAAGCCGCGATGCATGCAAAGCCGCTCGCCGGTGGCCAGAATATGTTCTCGGGTATCACAATCGCTGTGTCTGTTCATGGAGCACACTGTAGTAGACCGATTGGTCTAATGCAAGACCCGGCGCAAAAATGTTAGCTGGCGCAGCACGTAGTGAACAAAATTTGCGTCAGCGCGGGGAAACGTCTTCAATGAAAGGAGATGAGGGGACAGGAGGCGTGTGGTGGCAGAGCAGTTAGAGTTTTTCCCGGTGCAGAGCCCGTGCCGGGGAATTTGTCAGACCGATGAGCGCGGCTACTGTCGCGGCTGTTTCCGTAGCCGTGAGGAACGTTTTAACTGGCAAACGATGAGCGATGCGCAGAAACAGGAGGTATTGCGTCTGTGCCGTCAACGCCTGCTGCGCAAAATCCGCGCAAACAGGCCAGAGGCGGCGGAAGAACCGCAGCAACCCTCACTGTTTTAAGCCAAAAATTACGTATACTCAGAGCACTTTTTTATTGAGGAAGCGGTTATGGTTCAGCGTATTGCTATGGCTCCCCAGGGGCCGGAATTTTCGCGTTTTGTGATGGGCTACTGGCGTCTGATGGACTGGAAAATGTCGCCAGGCGAGCTGGTCAGCTTTATCGAACAGCATCTTGATTTAGGTATTACCACCGTCGATCACGCCGATATCTATGGCGATTACCAGTGCGAATCCGCCTTTGGTGAAGCCCTGAAGCTGGCGCCGCATCTGCGTAGCCGAATGGAAATTGTCAGCAAATGCGGCATTGCCACCCGGGCGCGCGCTGAAAACACCATCGGTCACTACATTACCGACCGGGACCACATCGTGCTCAGCGCTGAGCAATCGCTGAGTAATCTGGCGACGGACCATCTCGATCTGCTGCTGATCCACCGGCCGGATCCGCTGATGGACGCCGATGAGGTGGCTGAAGCCTTCCTCGCGCTGCATCACAGCGGCAAAGTACGTCATTTCGGCGTCTCGAACTTTACCCCTGCCCAGTTCACCCTTCTGCAGTCGCGCCTGCCGTTTACGCTTGCTACCAACCAGGTGGAGATCTCGCCGGTGCATCAGCCGTTGCTGCTCGACGGCACCCTCGATCAGCTGCAGCAGCTGCGTATTCGCCCGATGGCCTGGTCCTGCCTCGGCGGCGGCCGCCTGTTTAATGAAGAGGGCTTTCAGCCGCTGCGCGACGAGCTGGCCCAGGTGGCCCACGAGCTTAACGCCGACAGCATCGAGCAGGTGGTTTATGCCTGGGTGCTGCGCCTGCCATCGCAACCGCTGCCGATTATCGGCTCGGGCAAAATTGAGCGCGTGCGCTCGGCGATTGTGGCTGAAAAACTGAGTATGACCCGTCAGCAGTGGTTCCGTATCCGCAAAGCCGCGCTCGGTTACGACGTGCCATAACAGGCATTTCGCCTCCGGAAACCTGTTCCTGGTTTACACTTAACAGGGAGACAGCCATCCGGAGGTGTTATGCAACGATGTATTCTCGCTATCCTTTCCCTCGCATTTTGCGCTGGCGCGCAGGCCGTCAGTGAAGATGTGCAACTTAATCTCGTGACCAGCCAGGGCGTTGGTCAATCCATCGGCAGTGTAAAAATCACCGAAACCGACCGCGGACTCGAATTTGCTCCCGATCTGCGAGCGTTGCCGCCGGGCAAGCACGGCTTTCATATCCATGCAGAAGGCAGCTGCCAGCCGGCGATGAAAGAGGGCAAAGCCGTGGCCGCCGGAGCGGCGGGCGGACATTACGATCCGCAACATACCGGTAAACATGAAGGGCCGCTGGGCACCGGACATCTTGGCGATTTGCCCCTGCTGGTGGTCAACGACGCGGGCGTGGCTGACCAGCCGATTATCGCTCCGCGTCTGAAAACGCTGGCGGAAGTGAAAGGCAAAGCGCTGATGGTTCATGTCGGCGGCGATAATATGGCCGACAGTCCGCAGCCGCTGGGCGGCGGCGGCGAACGGTTTGCCTGCGGGGTGATTAAGTAATCTTTTCGCCAATCGTTCCGGCGACCGGAGCCTGTTCCAGCTGCGATAGCGCGCAATACAGTCGCCAGATCGCGGCGGCCAGCTCCCGGGCCGCCGGCTGATGATGGTGGTTCAGAACCTCGCAGATCCGCAGCAGCTCCTGCAGCGTGGTGGCCAGCGGCCGCTGCTGCACGCCGCGCTCGCTCATCACATCGCGCAGCAGGTTGATACACAGATCGCGCACCTGGGCGAGCGGATCGGAGCGGGTTTCCCACTCGCGAAGCTGCCAGACCACGTGGGAGCAGTTCAGCAAGACCACTCCCCAGCGCAGTAGCCAGCGGCGGGCCAGCGCATCCTGGCTCTGACTAAGCTGGCTGACGTGGTGATATACCAGCGATTCAAATTCGTGCTCGCTGTGCTGGGGGCGGCGGCTGAGCTGATCGACAAAGTGACGCCGTAACGCTCTGATGTGCCGTCGCCCTTTGCGGGCGTCCGAGCCGGGACTGAGCACCGCAAAAGCCAGCCACGCAAAGCCCACGCCGACAATCTTGCTTAAATTGTCATTGAAAAAGGCCGCATAGTCGTACACCGGTGGGTTGGTGACGGAGATAAACGAGCCCATAAAGACGATAAGCTGCCCCCACAGGCCGGCAAATTTTGGCCACTGCAGCTTGAGTAACTGCATGGTGGTCAGCAACGGGAACAGAAACAGCAAGAACTGCCACAGGTCGGTTATCTGCACCATCAGGCCAAATTTCACCACAAAGCTGAACAGCGACAGCAGGACCAGGGTCTGCATCAGCAGGGTCAGCGAGCGAAACGGCGAGGCCGACACCGAGTAGAGTACGCAGCAGATGGAGGCCAGGGTCAGGGCCGCCGCGCAGCTGGTCCACTGGGTACTGATCCCCCACGCGCCTATCGCCACCAGGGCGCAAAAGGTACGAATGCCGTTGAGCAGGGCTTCCGCCTGGTCCGTGTGGCGGGTCAGCGCGGGTGCGGAAGGAACATTGAACTCGGCGATCGCCGAGGCATTTTCAACCCGGCGGATCCAGCGGCTGCTTTCCAGATAAATGCGGCAGAAATAGCGTAACCGCCCCCAGAAGGCAAGGTGGCGGTAATCCGCGCCCGGCGGCGGCGCCAGCGGCGCCAGAATGCGGGCGACGTGATAGCTGTCAGCATTGGCGGTGGCGAGCTCCGCAAGCAACGACTCCAGCACCTGGCGGGTATTGGCCGGGGCGTCAGGCCAGTTCAGCAGCATACGCCGCAGGCTGGAAATGACGCTGGTCATTCGGAGCTGCTGGTGTAGCAGGTAGTTCAGCAGGGGATTCTGCCGACGGAAGCGGTAGTGGCTCCAGAAGGCCTGGATGCGCAGCAGGTTCATGGTCAGGATCTGGCCAATTACGCTTTCATGGGCGGTGCGGATAGCATCCGTCGTTTCCGGTACCCACAGCAGACTGGCGTGCTCCAGCAGGCGGGCGTGCATAGTTTTCAGAGCCGTCAGCAGGTTGCTGCCATCGGAGGTGCTGGGCAGGATCATCATCATCAACCCGCCGCACAGGATCCCGACGATGACTTCGCAGACGCGCGACTGGGCAATCACCCATAGCTCGTAGCTGTCGCTGATATTAATTACCGGAAAGGCGATGATGGCGCAGGTATAGCCCGCCAGCTGAAAGGCGTAGGCCACGTTGTTGGTGAACAGGGCGCAGGCCCAGGTGCAGAGCGCCAGCCAGCCGGAGATACTGAACAGGAACAGCCAGGGATCGTTGAGCGTATGGCCCGCCAGCAGCAGGGCGGCGCAGGCGCCGAGCAGGCTGCCGGCAATGCGGCCAAAACTTTTACTGATCACCCCGCCGACGGTGGGAAAGCTGACCACCGCCGCGGAGGTCATCGCCCAGTAGGGCTCATCCAGATCCAGCGCGTAGGCGATGCTCAGCGCAAGACACATGGCGATGCCGTTACGCAGCGCGTATCGCCACTGCGGTCGGGTGGCTTTAACCCAGGGCAGCGTGCGCCATGACAGAGTCTGCAGATTCATCACTGTCCGCCGATCGAGACGGTGCAGGTGGTGCCGGAGACCAGAGTGACATCGGCCGGCAAGCTATCAAAGGCAATCCGCACCGGGACGCGCTGGGCGAGGCGGACCCAGGGGATATTCGGTTTGATATTGGCCACCAGCCCGGTTCCCTGTTCCACGCTCTGGTCGACAATCGCGCGACCGATGCTGGCGACATGCCCCTGCAGCGTCTGCTGATTGCTGTAGAGAATGATTTGCGCCGGATCGCCGATGCGAATATGGCGCAGTTTGGTCTCTTCAAAGTAGCCCAGCACATAGAACGAATGGCTGTCCACCAGGGCAAAGACCGGATGGCCGGTGGTGGCGTAATCGCCGACCCGGGTGGAGAGGTTAGTCACCCAGCCGTCCACCGGCGCTTTGACTACCGTCTGGTTGAGCTGCCACTGCGCATGCTTCAGCGCCGCCTCGGTGACACCGACTCCCGCTCTGGCGGCCGCCAGGGTGGTGGTGGCGGTATTCAGGGCGGTATTGGCGTTTTCAAGGTCTTCAGCCGAGATGGCATTCTGCGACAGGTTTCTGCGACGGCGGGCCTCGCTGGCGGCTTTGCTTTGCTCTGCCTGCGCTTTCGCCACCTCAGCTTGCGCTTTCGCCAGCTGCGCCTGGGCGTTCAGCACCGCAATGCGGTAGGGGGTGTCGTCGATGGTAAACAAGACTTCACCGGCCTTGACCCGCTGGTTATCGGCCACGTTAAGCTGCAAAATACTGCCGGAGACCTGAGGGGTGATCCCGACCTGCTCGGCTCGCACTTTCCCGTCGCGGGTCCAGGGGGACTGAGTGTAGAAATTCCATAACAACCACGCGGCAACCAGTGCGATGGCCGCCACCAACAGCGTTGACAAATATTTTAATTTTTTCATAGCAGGTAGATCACCAGGCAATCAATAACAGCAGGGCCAGACAGACCGAGAGCGCGAACAGGGAGAGATCCATCAGCAGGGGATGCCAGATGTCGCCCGCATACATCCAGTCACGCAGCTGGCGATGTAAAAACAGCCAGATAAAGAAGCCCAGCAAGACGGCTTTGAACAACGGAGGGAAATAGACGGATGCGCCGAACATCAGGTCCTGCAGCGGCAATCCGGATGAATTAAGACT
Source organism: Klebsiella sp. GG_Kp146 (assembly GCF_040061975.1). Lineage (NCBI taxonomy): Bacteria > Pseudomonadati > Pseudomonadota > Gammaproteobacteria > Enterobacterales > Enterobacteriaceae > Klebsiella > Klebsiella sp. GG_Kp146. The sequence continues at coordinate 13,614 of NZ_JBEAHA010000007.1, read as the reverse complement.
CAGTTTCACAAGCAAAAATCCTTTGCCATAACAGGGATAACCTCAGGAAGTGCTACTCTTTAACAGTGTAAATCATTGTTTTGGTTTTTGTTGAATCAAGTAATTCATTTGTTTTGATTATTCAAATGCTGCACACTATTCTAAAATCAGTATAATAACTTAGCAAGCTAATTATAAGGAGATGAAATTGGAATCGCCACTTGGTTCTGATCTGGCACGTTTAGTTCGCGTCTGGCGCGCGCTAATCGACCATCGCCTGAAACCTCTGGAGTTAACGCAGACCCACTGGGTCACGCTGCATAACATCCACCAGCTGCCGCCTGAGCAGTCGCAGATCCAGCTGGCGAAAGCCATCGGTATTGAACAACCGTCGCTGGTGCGTACGCTCGATCAGCTGGAGGAGAAAGGGCTTATTTCTCGCCAGACCTGCGCAAGCGATCGGCGGGCCAAACGCATCAAGCTGACTGAAAAAGCCGAACCGCTGATCAATGAGATGGAAGAGGTGATAGGCAAGACCCGCGATGAAATCCTCACGGGGGTCTCGAAGCAGGAAGTGGAGACGTTGCTCCACTTAATTCGTAAACTTGAACAAAATATCCTCGATCTCCAGGCAAAAGATTAATCCTTTGCGGCCCGGGCTATCCCGGGCCTTTTTTTACCCGCCCTGGCGTCGCCAGATCACCACCCGGTTACGTCCGCTGTTTTTTGCTTCATACATGGCTTCGTCCGCACGCTGAACGCACTCCTCCGCCGTCACACTTCTGTCATGGGTGGTATACACCCCCATGCTGATGGTCATCCGCTCTGGCAGAGCGGTCTGCTCGGCGCTGACCGCCAGACGGATGCGCTCGGCGATCGCCTGCGCCTCGTTCTCTGAGGTGTTGACCAGCAGCAGGGCAAACTCCTCACCGCCGATGCGGGCGGCGACATCATCCTTGCGCGAATGGCTGTCCAGCACCGAGGCGGCAAATTGGATCACCTTGTCGCCGGCGATGTGGCCGTAGTTATCGTTGATGCGTTTGAAATGGTCGAGGTCGCTGATAATCACCGACAGCGGATGCTGGGCCTTCACCTTCGCCAGCTGCTGGTTTAGGCTGTCATAGAAGAAGCTGCGGTTATAGAGGCGGGTCAGTGGGTCGCGGATCGAATTCTGGTAGGAGTTGACATACTTGTGGTTAGACTCCCGATAGAGGATAAAGACGTCGACCAGCAGCACCAGGATCAGGAACAGGGTGCACAGCGTTTCAAAAAAACGCGCCTGATACCAGGCCTGATCGAGTTCCCCAACGGTAGAGAGCAGCCGGAAGAGGGTGAACAAATATGCGCTGCAAAAAAAAGCGCCGCTATACCAGAAAATATTGCGCAGTTTACTCAAGCAAATTATTAATATTAGCGTGATAAACCAGACGGCCATCAGCAGCCAGCTGATAATACTTTTCCACAGCGGGGTGAAAGTATGATTCAGGTCGTCGATAAAATTGATGCTCAGTTTCGGCGAGTGGCTGGAGTACAGCCATGATAAAAAAATAATGGTTAATACAAGAACAATACATGCCGCGAAAGTCATTACATGGGCTTTCCAGGAATGCATGATGCGCCGGCGGAAATAATACAAAATAATTGATGACATGAATAAGACGGCCATCATTATATTGCGAAAGAAATAATATATGACGGCGTCATTTTGTTTCACCACCGGCGAGGGATTACAGCTGAGCCAGTCCGGATAGCTGCTGAGCGTGCCCAGCATCAGCAACGCCGAACAGGCAAAGCCGAAAGCGACAGGGGTCAGATACAGGCGACGCTTGCTGCTCCAGTATTTCATGCCCATAAAACAGGCAATAGTGATATGAAACACCATCAGAAAACTGGTCAGCAGAGGAAATAGTGTAGATGAAGTGCTGTTGAATCTGGTGTGAAAAAAGTCCGTCAACCCGGTCATGCCGACCCCGGCCAGTAAACAAATACAAATATAAACGATAAGACGTTTAACGATATGATTCATGTGTTTGGGCATAGACAATATTCCACAGGGAAAAGCAAGGGTAACGATATTGCGTCGACATTAAAAGAGTAATGTGCAGAAGAGTAGTCGGGGATGACTGATAAAATATTGCGCAGGCGCAATGATTAATGCAATTCAAAAATTAAGATGTCTGAATGCTAATGCGTAGCTATTAGAGTGTAATAAATGCAGAGGAAAAATACGATGCGGCATAACCGGCCGCATCGTCAGAGGGATTATCGAGGAGAGACGGTGACCTGGCTGCCGCTGCCGGCAATCGCCACGCGCTGACCCACGGAGAATGGGGTGCTGCCCTGTTTCTGCACCACCATAATGGTATTGCCGTCATCCTTACGGATTTCCAGTTCCACGCCCTGGGTTTTATTCATCGCACCCTGCACGCCCTGACCGGCTACGCCGCCCGCGACCGCACCTGCCGCTGTGGCCAGAGAGCGTCCGGTACCGCCGCCGATGGTGTTCCCGAGGAACCCACCCAGCACCGCACCGCCAATCGCCCCGATGGCATTGCTGTCGTCGCCGCTCTGGATCTGTACGGCGCGGGTATGCACGATGGTACCGTATGTCACGCTCTGCACCTGTTTGGCTTCAGATGCGGAATACACATCGCCGGACAGGCCGCTGCTGCTCACGCAGCCTGCGAGCGTGAAACCAATCATCGATACAGCCAAAACACGTAAAATCATTTATGAATCTCCTGTTCACCGAAGGTGTTCAATTGAACGTCCATGCGGTTAATTATATGGCATTTAGTCGTCGGCGGGCATAGCTTCTCTCCGGACTATACAAAAAATAATAATTAATGGTGCTTCAACCTTAACTAAACGCCGGTTCTTTACGATGTTCTCTGAATTGTCGCTCTATTGTTAAAAAGTATTATTACAACATAGCATTAGCGGACACTTTATGGTGGAGTGAAGGATATACAAGGGTCATGGAATGAAGGAACAACGTATGAGATCGGGTCGCTTTATTGGCGTTATGTCTGGTACCAGCCTTGATGGTATCGATGTCGTTTTGGCTGCCATCAATGAAAACATGGTGGCGCAGCAGGCCAGTCTCACCTGGCCCATCCCACACGCGATAAAAGAAGAGATTCTGGCGATTTGCCAGGGCCAGTCATTGACCCTTTCGCAGCTAGGTCGTCTGGACACCCGACTGGGGCGGCTGTTTGCCGATGCCGTGCTGGCGCTGATGCGTCAGGAAAAGCTCAAACCCACCGACGTTATTGCCATCGGCTGCCATGGACAGACCGTATGGCATGAACCCCAGGGCGACGCGCCGCATACGATGCAAATTGGCGATAACAACCAGATCGCCGCCCATACCGGCGTCACCGTGGTGGGGGATTTTCGTCGCCGGGATATGGCGCTTGGCGGGCAAGGGGCGCCGCTGGTGCCGGCATTCCATCATGCGCTGCTGGCGCACCCCGTTGAGCGGCGGATGGTGCTCAATATCGGCGGGATCGCTAATGTATCGCTGCTGGTGCCGGGCCAGCCGGTGCGGGGCTATGATACCGGACCGGGAAATATGTTGCTGGACGCCTGGATCTGGCGCCAGCAGGGCAAACCGTACGATAAGGACGCCCAATGGGCCAGCGAAGGTAAAGTGCTCCTGCCGCTGCTGCAGGATATGCTGAGCGATCCATGGTTTGCCCTGCCGGCGCCGAAAAGCACCGGTCGGGAATATTTCAATTACGGCTGGCTGGAGCAGCATCTGGCTCGTTATCCGGGGCTGCGCGGGCAGGATGTGCAGGCAACGCTCGCAGAATTAACCGCCGTGACCATCAGTGAGCAGGTATTGTTAAGCGGCGGCTGCGAGCGTTTGTTAGTGTGCGGCGGCGGCGCGCGTAACCCATTGTTAATGGCGCGCCTGGCGGCCCTGCTGCCGGGAACCGAAGTCTCCACCACCGATGAGGCGGGGATCAGCGGCGATGATATGGAAGCGCTGGCCTTTGCCTGGCTGGCCTGGCGCACGATCGCCGGCCTGCCGGGTAATCTGCCCTCCGTGACCGGCGCCAGCGAAGCCACGGTGCTGGGCGCCATTTTTCCTGCTAACCCGCCGCAGAATCGGAGTTAACTGAAATCTTAAAGACGACGCGACCGGTAAACTGGAAAAGTTAAGCGGAGGGCGGAGTGCCCTCCGTGACCGGGAAAGTCGAAGGCAAACGAATGAAAAAAATTCTTATCGCAGTTGTACCTTTTATGCTGGCGGGCTGTAGCTACTACAACCAGTTTGTCGAGCGGATGCAGACGGACACGCTGGAGTATCAATGCGACCAGAAACCGTTGACGGTCCATCGCAATAACCAACGCCAGCAGGTTAGTTTTATCTATGACAATCAGCAGCTGAATCTGTCAGAGGGGCTGTCGGCTTCCGGCGCGCGCTACACCGACGGCGTCTATGTCTTCTGGTCGAAAGGCGATACCGCCACCGTCTATAAGCGCGACCGCATCGTCCTCGATAACTGCCAGCTGCAGACCGCCAAACGTTGAGATTTCTGTCCGGGGGGCGCACAATAACGCCACCTTTTGACTATATCCTCAATGGCCATGTCTGATAACGACGAACTCCAGCAAATCGCGCACTTGCGCCGTGAATACACCCGTGGCGGTTTGCGTCGCCACGATCTTCCTGCTGAACCTCTGCCGCTGTTTGAGCGCTGGCTGCGTCAGGCCTGCGACGCGAAACTCGCCGACCCAACGGCCATGGTGGTTGCCACCGTCGACGAGCGCGGCCAACCCTATCAGCGCATTGTGCTGCTTAAGCATTACGACGAAAAAGGGCTGGTGTTTTATACCAACCTCGGCAGCCGCAAAGCCCATCAGATTGAAAATAACCCGCAGGTCAGCCTGCTGTTTCCGTGGCATATGCTGGAGCGCCAGGTGATGGTGATCGGCAAAGCGGAACGCCTGTCGACGCTGGAGGTGGTCAAATATTTCCACAGCCGCCCGCGTGACAGCCAGATCGGCGCCTGGGTCTCGCAACAGTCGAGCCGGATCTCTGCCCGCGGTATCCTGGAGAGCAAATTCCTCGAGCTGAAGCAGAAATTCCAGCAGGGTGAAGTGCCGCTGCCGAGTTTCTGGGGCGGATTCCGCGTCAGCATCGAGCAGATGGAGTTCTGGCAGGGGGGCGAACATCGCCTGCACGATCGCTTTTTATACCAGCGCGATAACGGCGCCTGGAAAATCGACCGCCTGGCACCGTAATTGCCGAAATTAGTTATCGAAGCGCTGGCGCTGAAAGGGCCGGCGCTTTATTCTATGTACTTTTCGCATCTGGCGAAAAGTCGTGTACCGGCAGAGGTGCAGTCGTTTATACATGGAGAATTTGATGGCAAGCAGTAACTTGATTAAACAATTGCAAGAGCGGGGGCTGGTAGCCCAGGTGACGGACGAGGAAGCGTTAGCAGAGCGACTGGCGCAAGGCCCGATCGCGCTCTATTGCGGCTTCGATCCTACCGCTGACAGCTTGCATTTGGGGCATCTTGTTCCATTGTTATGCCTGAAACGCTTCCAGCAGGCAGGTCATAAACCTGTGGCGCTGGTGGGCGGCGCTACCGGTCTGATTGGCGACCCAAGCTTTAAAGCCGCTGAGCGTAAGCTTAATACCGAGGATACCGTACAGGAGTGGGTGGATAAAATCCGCAAACAGGTAGCCCCGTTCCTTGATTTTGACTGCGGCGACAACTCGGCGATCGCGGCGAACAACTATGACTGGTTTGGCAGCATGAACGTGCTGACCTTCCTGCGCGATATTGGTAAACACTTCTCTGTTAACCAGATGATCAACAAAGAAGCGGTGAAGCAGCGCCTGAATCGTGACGATCAGGGCATCTCCTTTACCGAGTTTTCTTACAATCTGCTTCAGGGTTACGACTTCGCCTGCCTGAACAAGCTGCACGGCGTGGCGCTGCAGATTGGCGGCTCCGACCAGTGGGGCAACATTACCTCCGGTATCGATCTGACGCGTCGTCTGCACCAGAACCAGGTGTTTGGCCTCACCGTGCCGCTGATTACCAAAGCGGACGGCACCAAGTTCGGCAAAACCGAGGGCGGCGCCGTGTGGCTGGATCCGAAAAAGACCAGTCCGTATAAATTCTACCAGTTCTGGATCAACACCGCGGATGCTGACGTCTATCGCTTCCTCAAGTTCTTCACCTTTATGGACATCGCAGAGATCAATGCCCTGGAAGAAGAAGATAAAAACAGCGGTAAAGCGCCGCGCGCCCAGTACGTGCTGGCAGAGCAGGTGACGCGTCTGGTGCACGGCGAAGAGGGCCTGGAAGCGGCGAAACGCATTACCGAGAGCCTGTTCAACGGCAACCTGAGCGACCTGAGCGAAGCTGACTTCGAACAGCTGGCTCAGGACGGCGTGCCGATGATCGAGATGGAAAAGGGCGCCGATCTGCTGCAGGCGCTGGTGGATTCCGAGCTGCAGCCGTCCCGCGGCCAGGCGCGTAAAACCGTCGCCTCTAACGCAGTGACCATCAACGGTGAAAAACAGGCCGATCCGGAATATGTTTTTGCCGACAGCGATCGCCTGTTCGGCCGCTACACCTTGCTGCGCCGCGGTAAGAAGAATTACTGCCTGGTCTGCTGGAAATAAAAAAATACTACCAGGGCGTGGGAAACCACGCCCTTTTTCTTTTTAGGGTTGTGGTAAGAAAATGAAGAACATCCTCGCCATTCAGTCTCACGTTGTGTTTGGCCACGCCGGCAACAGTGCCGCCGAGTTCCCGATGCGCCGCCTGGGCGCCAATGTCTGGCCCCTCAATACCGTACAATTCTCCAACCACACGCAGTACGGCAAATGGACCGGCTGTGTGATGCCGCCTTCGCACCTGACGGAGATCGTCCAGGGCATCGCCGCTATCGATAAGCTGCAGACCTGTGATGCGGTACTGAGCGGCTATCTCGGCTCTGCTGAACAGGGCGAGCATATCCTGGGCATCGTGCGTCAGGTAAAAGCGGCCAATCCGGCGGCGAAGTATTTTTGTGACCCGGTGATGGGCCATCCGGAGAAGGGCTGCATCGTCGCCCCGGGCGTGGCGGAGTTCCACGTGCGCTATGCGCTGCCGGCCAGCGATATCATTGCGCCTAATCTGGTGGAGCTGGAGATCCTCTGCGGTCATCCGGTTGCCAGCGTGAGCGAGGCGGTGGCCGCCGCGCGGGAGCTGATTGCCCAGGGGCCGGAGGTGGTGCTGGTTAAGCATCTTTCCCGCGCCGGCATGAGCATGGACCGTTTTGAGATGCTGCTGGTAACCGCAGATGAAGCCTGGCATATCAGCCGGCCGCTGGTGGATTTTGGCCTGCGTCAGCCGGTGGGCGTTGGCGATGTGACCAGCGGTCTGCTGCTGGTGAAACTGCTGCAGGGCGCCAGCCTGCGCGATGCGCTTGAGCACGTCACCGCCGCAGTGTACGAGATCATGTTGACCACCAAAAACATGCAGGAGTATGAACTGCAGGTGGTGGCGGCGCAGGATCGTATTGCTGTGCCGGAGCACTGCTTCAGCGCCACCCGACTGTAACTTTCCGACTCTGCCCGGCAGAGCGCCGGGCAGAGTCGGGTCTTACTTTAAGCCTTCCGCTGCCAGTGCGTCAGCCACTGCCGGACGCGCCGCCACCTGCGCCATCCAGCTGCCGATATGACCACAGGCGGCCATATCCAGTTTAATCGCATAGCCCCAGCGCAGCACCGTGAACAGATAACCATCGGCGATAGTGAAGCGATGGCCGGTGAGCCACTGTTTATCCGCCAGCGAGGCATCCACGTACTGCAGTTTCTTCTCGAGCAACGCGCGCGCAACGGGCTTATAGTCCTCCGGGGTGTCCGGGCGGAACAGCGGCGTAAAGCCTTTGTGCAGTTCGGTAGCGACGTAGTTCAGCCATTCCAGGGTCTGGTAACGGGCAACGGAGCCCACGGGCGCCAGAAGATGGCGGTCCGGCACCTGATCGGCGATATACTGCATAATAGCCACGCCCTCAGTAAGCAGGATGTCATCATCCAGCAGCAGCGCCGGCACCTGACCTTTCGGGTTGATCAGCAGATAATCTTCCCCGTTTTCCAGCTGTTTCCTTGCCAGATCCACGCTCTGCAAAGTGAAATCCAGGCCGCTTTCGCGCAGGGCGATATGTGAGGCGAGGGAACAGGCGCCGGGTTTGTAGAACAGTTTCATGCGTTACTCCTCGTGGCTACAGTTTTCTGTATGTTAGTCCCGCCAGGGGTAAAAAAAAAGCCGCTAACCTAACGTTAGCGGCTTAAAAATAATTGGTTTTCCCTGCGGCGTCAGGCTGCCGCGGTTTCGCGTGCTTTTACGTCCGCGCTGTCGTCCTGAGTCATTCGGTTCAGCTTCGGCGCGGTCAGCAGCATCAGGGCGGCGATGACCGCGGTGACGATACCGATCTGCAGGAACACGTGGCCATACACTTCCAGCGACACCAGCGGATCGGTGACGTTTTCCGGTACCGCCATCAGGTTGGCGATTTTCCCGGCGATGATTGCCGCACCGGCGGTGGTGAGGAACCAGCTGCCCATAATGAAGCCCATCAGACGCTGGGGAACCAGCTGAGCGACCATTGCCAGGCCGAGGCCGGAGATCATCAGCTCACCGATAGACTGCAGTGCGTAGCTCAGAATCAGCCAGTTAACCGAGACGATACCGGCGTCGCTGGCGAACTTCGCCCCTAAAGGCAGGACGAGGAACGCGCCGGAGCACAGCACCATACCGATAGCGAACTTGTGCGGCATCGGCAGGCGGTCGCCCATCTTGTTATAGATGGCGGCCAGAATAGGGCTACCAATCATGATCCAGAACGGGTTCAGCGCCTGATACTGTTCCGGCTCGAAGGCGAGGCCGAGGATCGAGTGCTCCACGTTGCGGATAGCAAAGAAGTTCAGAGAGGTCGGCATCTGGCTGTACAGTACGAAGAAGACGATCGCTTCTACCATCAGCAGGAAGGCGACGATCATTTTGCGACGCGCGGCGCCTTTCAGGCCCATCGCCTCTTTGGCGAAAATCACCACGATACCCAGCGCGATGACGCCCAGCGCCATGCGTGCGATACCCTGGTTGTGCAGCAGCCAGGTAGCGATAGCGACCAGCACCACCACGCCAGCGATGGTCGCCAGCAGTTTACCCATATGCACCGGGGCAAAGTCCGGTTTTGAACCGTACTGTTTCACCCATTTCTGGCAGAAGGCGAAGTTAATGATGGTGATCACCATCCCCACCACGCTCAGGGCGAAGGCGACGCTCCAGCCGAAACGCGCGGCCAGCCACGGAGTTGCCAGCATCGAGAAGAACGAACCGATGTTGATGGACATGTAGTACATGGTAAATGCACCGTCCAGACGCGGATCGTTTTTGTCATAGCAGGTAGAAAGCAGGGAAGACGGGTTGGCTTTAAACAGGCCGTTACCGACGGCGATAGTCGCCATACCCATATAGACGATAGCGGCGTCATGACCGGACCAGGCGACCAGCGCATAGCCGATGGCCAGCACGATAGCGCCCAGCATAATGACGCGTTTGGTACCCAGCACTTTATCGCCCAGCCAGCCGCCAATGGCGACCAGGCCATAAACCAGCGCGCTAAAGGAGGAGAACAGAGTAATGGAATCCGCTTCCGACATACCCAGCTGTTTTACCAGGTAAACGGCCATGATCCCTTGCAGGCCGTAGTAACCAAAACGCTCCCACAACTCGATCGAGAAAATGAGATAGAACGCGCGTGGTTGTTTGAAAGCGTTCAGACTCACGCTTTCTGCTGGTTTATTGTTTGCAGTAGACACATATACCTCTTTTTTTACATCCCATATTTACTGGGGGGTGTTCGGGGCGCAATCTCGTTGGACCGCCGCCTTTATAGTTATTCTTGGAGGGAAAACGGCAGGTAATGTTCACTATCCTGGCGCATCAGGCAAGGCCTTTGTAATAATCTGTTACACATAATCAGGGCGGTATAATGCTCCGGACATATGAATGTTATCCAGAGTTAAATTTCACCGTTACGTTATCGCTGCTATTTTTATCTTTTTGATTCGCCCATTTTCCCCGGAAAGGCGATATATTCTACTGATTGCGCAATAAAGCAGTGATATGGTCCATTATCCTAAAAATTCATGGCTTATTATCCTGGTGATCTTTGATCAGCCGTTGTATTGCCTGACTTTTATTTCCATTTTAATAACATTCTTTCAACATCGAGTTGCGAGCATGATCTGGATCACAAATGTATAGAAATTTTGCGCCGCTAAAAAATGAATGAGCTGGTTGTTTGTTATATAACCGGATAATAACCCATGAAAATGCGGTTTATCTGGTGTTAACGGCGGGTTAAATAGTCAAACGCGGACCATAACCCAAAGTTAGGCTATGGTCGTGAGTAAAACGCTCAGGCGTAGACTTTGTCTTTGAATTCGCAAAGGTCTTCAATCAGGCAGGAGCCACAGCGCGGCTTGCGAGCGATACAGGTGTAACGGCCGTGCAGAATAAGCCAGTGATGGCAGTCGACCTTAAACTCGGCGGGAACCACCTTCAGCAGCTTCTCTTCCACCTGTTCGACGTTTTTCCCGGGGGCGAATTGCGTCCGGTTGCAAACGCGGAAGATATGGGTGTCCACGGCGATCGTCGGCCAGCCAAAGGCGGTATTTAGCACCACGTTGGCGGTTTTGCGGCCCACGCCGGGCAACGCCTCCAGCGCCGCTCTGTCCTCCGGTACCTCGCCGTTGTGCTGCTCCAGCAGGATCCGGCAGGTTTTGATGACGTTTTCCGCTTTGCTGTTAAACAGGCCGATGGTTTTGATATAGGATTTCACGCCCTCCACCCCCAGCGCCAGCATCGCCGCAGGCGTATTGGCCACCGGGTAGAGTTTGGCGGTCGCTTTATTGACGCTCACGTCGGTCGCCTGCGCCGAGAGCAGGACGGCAATCAGCAGCTCAAACGGCGAGCTGAAATGCAGCTCGGTGGTGGGGTGGGGATCGTTGTCCCGCAGCCTGGTAAGGATCGCCAGGCGTTTGGCTTTGTTCATATTACGCTTTCCCTGTCGCGTCAGACGGTGCGACAGAGTCGGCCCGGGCCGCCTGCGCCTTCCGCTGCTTGCTACGTTCATCGATAAGGTATTTTACCGCCAGCATCATGCCGAGGCCAATAAAGGCGCCTGGCGGCAGCATAGCCAGCAGGAAAGGAGTGTCTGTATGGAAAACCTCGATGCGCAGGACCTTTGCCCAACTGCCAAGCAGGCTGTCGGCGCCGTCAAACAGCGTGCCATTGCCGAGGATTTCGCGCAGGGAGCCCAGCACGAACATCGCGCAGGTGGCCCCCATACCGATAGAGAAGCCGTCCAGCGCCGACAGCGCCGGTCCTTTTTTGGCGGCAAAGGCTTCGGCGCGGCCCACCACGATGCAGTTGGTGACGATAAGCGGGATAAAAATCCCCAGCGACTGATACAGACCGAACGCATAGGCGTTGATCAGCATCTGCACCACGCTCACCACCGAGGCGATAATCATCACGTAGATCGGGATCCGAATCTCCGCCGGGGTCCAGCGGCGCAGGCTGGAGATGGTCAGGTTGGTCAGGGTCAACACCAGGGTCGTCGCCAGACCCAGCCCAAGGGCGTTGGTGGCGGTCGAGGTGACCGCCAGCAGGGGACACATCCCTAACAGCTGAACCAGAGCGGAGTTGTTTTTCCACAGACCCTGGACGATGACGTCTTTAACTTCGCTCATGGTTACTCTCCACAGGCGCTGAATTCTGGAAGTTGCGCAGGCAGCGTTTGTGCATACAGGCCTGCGCGCTTAACGGCATTGACCACCGCCCGGGGGGTGATGGTGGCGCCGGTGAACTGATCAAAATCGCCGCCGTCTTTTTTGACCGCCCAGTGGCTGTCGCCCTGGCCGTGGATGACTTTCCCGGTAAAATGGGTGATCCAGTCCGACAGGCGCAGCTCGATTTTATCCCCCAGACCCGGGGTTTCATGATGCTCGGTCACGCGGGTGCCGAGGACCGTGCCGCTAAAATCGGCGGCCACCAGCAGCTGGATCGCTCCGGAATAGCCATCCGGCGCGGTGGCTTCCATGACCGCGCCGATCGGCTGGTCGTTATTTTTGGCAATCCACACTTTATGCTGGCCTTTGCCCAGCGCCGGGGCGCTGACCAGATAGCAGCTCTTGAGCAGATCGTTATTATAGCGGTCAGCAGGTAAAACCTGGTCGAATAACGCTTTCTGCTGCTGGGCCGCCTGCTGGTCGATAGTGCTTTTGGTCAACTCATTGATCGCCGCCGTTAGCCCGGTGGAGCCGGCGGCAAACAGCGCCAGCGTGACGCCGTGTTTTCGCATGGTTTTTAACATCTTCGCTCTCTCAACGGTGGCCATACACGCGCGGGCGCGTGTAGTAATCGATCAGCGGCACGGTAATATTCGCCAGCAGAACGGCAAACGCCACGCCGTCCGGGTAACCGCCGAAGCTACGAATAAGCCACACCAACAGGCCGGCGAGGGCGCCAAAGATCAGACGGCCGCGGTTGGTTGTCGAAGCCGTCACCGGGTCGGTCAGAATAAAGAAGGCGCCAAGCATGGTGGCTCCGGAGAGCAAATGCATCTGCGGTGAGGCCAGACTCTGCGGCGAGAAGATCCAGCCGAGGGTTGCGCACAGGCCAAGGCTGACGAGGAAGCTGACCGGGATATGCCAGCGGATCGCTTTCTGCCATAGCAGAAACAGTCCGCCCGCCAGCCAGGCGATATTCACCCACTGCCAGCCCAGGCCCGCCAGAACGCCGCCGTAAACCGGCAACTGCAGTACCTGCTGGACGCTATGTCCGGCATGCAGGGAGGTTTTGAAGGTATCCAGTGGGGTTGCCTGGCTGATGCCGTCGATACCCAGCCGCAGGCTGGCCATGTCGCCTCCGGCGGCGGTATGACCGGTAAAGATCATCTGCAGCGTATCGCTGAACGCCGGGATATGGGCGGCAATCTCGTATGAAGGCAGCCAGGAGGTCATCTGCACCGGGAACGAAATCAGCAGCACGACGTAGCCGATCATCGCCGGGTTGAAGGGGTTATGGCCGAGTCCACCGTACAACTGCTTGGCGATCACTATGGCAAAGGCGGTGCCGAGCACCACCATCCACCAGGGGGCCAGCGGCGGAATACTCACCGCCAGCAGCAGGCCAGTGAGCAGGGCGGAGTTATCCCTCAGGGTGGACGCAACAGGCTGTTTGCGCAGTTTGAGAATAGCGGCTTCCATTGCCCAGGCCGTCAGAGCGGCGAGGACAATCTGCAGGACGGTGCCCCAGCCGAAAAACCATGTCTGGACCACAATGCCAGGCACGGCGGCGAGCAGCACCAGCAGCATAATGCGCGAAGTCTGCCGCTGGTTATGGGTATAGGGGGAGCTTGCGATTCTGAAAACCATTTATTCCTCGTTAACTGCCTGCTGTGTTGCTTTGCGCGCCTGAACGCGGGCGATCGCCGCGGCGACGGCCGCTTTGCGTGGGTCGTCATTGGCTGCGGTTGACGCGATTTCCGCCTGGGCGGCCTGCTGTTCGGCTTTGCGCGCTTTGGCGCGGGCGATGGCGGCTTCCACCG